>JAWVZC010000192.1:0-8057 GCA_033722415.1 Balneolaceae bacterium
AGCTTGCCCCCGCTGGGCGACATGATCAGCGGCAGATGTGCCATTTTCGGGGCCTCCCAGCCGAAATATTCGTAGAGCAGCATATGTTTCGGCGTGCTGCTGAGCCACTCCTCTCCACGAATCACGTGCGAGATCTCCATCAGGTGATCGTCCACCACGTTGGCCAGGTGGTAGGTGGGCATGCCGTCTGATTTGAGCAGTACCTGGTCATCCAGGCCTTTGCTTTCAAACGAGACGAACCCGCGGATCTCATCCTCAAAGCGGATCGTCTCGCGCCGGGGCACCTTCAGGCGCACCACATAGTCCTCGCCCTCTTCAAGCCGCCGTTCCACCTCCTCCTCCGGCAGGGTCAGGCTGTTTTGCATCGACATGCGGGTAACGGCATCGTACTTGGGCGACGGGTTGCCGGATTTTTCGAGTCGCTCACGCATCT
Organism: Balneolaceae bacterium; assembly: GCA_033722415.1. Classification (GTDB taxonomy): domain Bacteria; phylum Bacteroidota; class Rhodothermia; order Balneolales; family Balneolaceae; genus JAMQKA01. Next base: position 434 of record JAWVZC010000192.1, read on the forward strand.
CGTCCAGCTCTTCGGTGGTATCAAAAGCGTAGTAGGCGTGTCCGGCATCAATAAGTTGCTGGGCGTACTCCTGGTACAGCTCCTGCCGTTCACTCTGTCGATACGGGCCGAAATCGCCCCCCTTGCCGGGACCTTCATCAAAATCGAGTCCCGACCACTGCAGGGATTCCACGATATCCTCTTCCGCCCCTTCCACATAGCGGCTCCGGTCGGTATCTTCAATGCGAAGCACAAACACCCCGTCATGGTGCCGGGCAAACAGGTAGTTGTAAAGAGCGGTTCGCAGTCCACCGATATGCAGCAGCCCCGTGGGAGAAGGCGCAAAACGTACGCGTACAGAGTTTGGCATAATTTCTTTTTTTGACAGATTAGTATGTATTTCAACTGAGCGTCAAAGATACAGGTTATGGTCAAGTATGTGAAATGTAGAATACGTGATTCCTAATGCGTTATGCGTAATTTTTTTATTAGGTTTTGAATGCTTTAGCGTGGTATGAGTAAATCTAAAATATTGACATTATGAAATACAAAACATGGAAGGCTGAAGTACCTTCGGAAATAACCAGTGATGCTGTTTGGAGTGTTAAAGTTTATAGAATAGCACTTTTTTTGGCTGATTTGTGCTGGGAGGATATAAAACCTATCATCAATCAGAGACTATCCTCATTATCAGACCAATTATACCGATCGTTAGGTTCGATTAGTGCTAATATTACCGAAGGATATTCTCGCAGTTCTCATAAGGATCAGGCCCGATTTTATGAAATTGCGCTGGGATCAACCAGAGAAGCTAAAGACTGGTATTTCAAGAGCCGTCATATCCTTGGCGATGAACTAGCTACTCATAGAATCAAAATTTTAACCTCCATCACGAAATTACTGTTAGTAATGGTCAAGGAAAGAAGAAGTGCAAATCAGGTTAAAGAACCAAAGGCAGAATACAACATTTCGCTCGAAGAGCTGCTGGAAAAAACTCCAACTAGCAGATGACCCTTAAACTTATTTCTTGTTGCGCATCACGAATTACGTAACCCGTGTTATGAAACTTGCCCTGCTTCTCCCACAGTTTGCCCCGAACCTGTACGACCTGGCGATCATGCTGAATGCCGATCGCGTGATATTGGCAGATGAAGAGCAGTGGTCGCGTAAAAGCCGGGTTCACCGGGCGAAGATCCGAGAACCGAACGGCACACTCTGGATTAACATCCCGGTGCGAACCGAAGACCGGAATAAGGCGATCAAGGAGGTGCGTATCGACCACGGGGAAGACTGGATCACCCCGCTACTGCGTAGCCTTGAATACAACTACCGCAACAGCATCTACTACGATTTTTACGAGCCGGAGATACGGGCCGATTTCGAATCCGCCGCCGATTACGAGTACCTGCTTCCCTTTGTGCTCCACATCCAGAAACGACTGCTGCAATTTTTGGAGCTTGAACAGCAGATATCCCGCGAATTGAGCAGTGAAGTCCCGGAATACCACTCCGACCCCGACGAATTCGCAAGACGACTGGGGGCCCGCACGCTGTACCAGGAACATGACAGCCGGCACTACCTGCGCCAGGCCGAAACCGGGATAAAAGCGGAACTCCCGTTTGAACATCCCACCTATCACCAGCATTTTGAGGGCTTCGAGCCCTTGTGCAGCATCCTCGACCTGCTGTTCCAGTTCGGGCCGGAAAGCTTTCGGATTACCGATCTACTTGTTATTGAAGGGTAGCGGTTGAAAGGTTACGGGTTAAAGGTTAAATCTTAGTTTAAGAGTATGTCAACTTTCAACCAGCAAGCTGGAACCTGGAACTAGCAACGCAATATTTTGGACTGCCAAAAACACCTGTTTTCGCTGCCCGATGATCACTACTACATCAACTGCTCCTACCTCTCTCCCCTGCTGAAATCGGTGGAGGAGGCCGGAATAAGCGGGATACGGGAGAAACGGCGCCCCTGGGAGACCCTGCCCCGGCATTTTTTTGAGGACAGCAACACCCTGCGCACCCTGTTTGCCGACCTGATCAACGCTGAAAACCACAGTGACATAGCCATCATGCCGTCTGTTTCCTACGGCATGGCCACGGTGGCCCGCAACCTGGATCCCGGCCGCGGCAGCGATATCCTCGTTGCCGGGGAACAGTTCCCGAGTAACGTCTATCCCTGGAAACGGTTCTGCAATACCCACGGCTGCAATCTTGAGTTTATCGCCCCGCCGCAGGCGACCGTGAGCCGCGGCAGAATCTGGAACGAGACGATCCTCAATTCCATCGATGACGACACCCTGATGGTGGCCCTGGGGAACGTCCACTGGGCCGACGGCACTCTTTTCGACCTGGAGACGATTGGTGAGAAGGCCCGCCGGCACGACGCCTACCTGGTTATCGACGGCACGCAGTCGGTGGGGGCACTGCCTTTTGACGTAAAAACAATCAAGCCGGATGCCCTGGTGTGCGCAGGGTACAAATGGCTGATGGGACCCTATGCCATCAGCCTCGGCTATTTTGCCCCGTCCCTGCAGAAGGGGATACCGCTGGAAGAGGGCTGGATCGCCCGCAAAAACAGCGAAAATTTCAGCGGGCTCGTGGCGTATGAACGTGAATATCAGCCGGGTTCAATCCGGTTCGACATGGGCGAGCGCAGCAACTTTATTCTCGTGCCCATGATGATTGTGGCCCTCAGGCAGATCCTGGAATGGAAGCCGGAAAGGATTCAAACGTACTGCAGCAATCTTACCAGAGAGCTGGTCTCAGAACTCCCGAAATCCGGCTATCAAATAGAAGACCCGAAATGGCGCGGGCATCACATGTTTGGCATTCGCCTGCCGCGGCAGGTTTCCCGGAAGCAGCTGGAGCAGCGGTTTAAAGAACAGAAGATTCATGTCTCCATCCGCGGATCGGCCGTTCGCATCTCCCCGAATGTGTATAATGATGAGCGGGATATCTCAGTGTTGTTAAAGGTTTTGCAGAATTTGGCAGAATGAACTGAAAATGGTATAGTGCCAAAGGGTTGTAGTGGAGTGTCGGCCGAAGTAGTTACAAAAGACCTCGGAGCGATCAGCTTCACGGCATTCACGATTTGACATCCGGAAAACTCCTTCCAGGCACCAACGTCTGGTAAAACCTGTTAACGCGTTTAGTGGTTAGATTCGATGGCAAGGAACCAGGGAATGCTCTCTTATCATCCCGGATTCCGACAGCTGTCGGAAATCTCGCGGTGGTACTGAGCGGTGATCTGTTGCGAGGTGAGCTCAACGGCAGCGACCTTGCGAGATCCTGAAACAAGTTAAGGATGATATAAGGGCTGCTTTTTTAACCGCTAAACGCGTCCTGTTGATCACCGTTTACCTCTGCGGTTCTTTGTGAAACAGCTTTTGGAATACGTCGATTTGAAACTATCCATGATATCTTATCCTGCTATGCCAGAAAAAACTGACAACACCTCCCCCGAATGGAAACCCCGCTACTGGCTGGTATTCCTGGTCGGTGTGATCTACATCCTGCTGCTGGGATTGTTCACATTTCTTTTCAACAATCCAACCGGTTAACACATGCACTGGATAGACTGGGTAATTCTGATCCTGTTTCTGGGGTATACAATCTGGGACGGCAGCAAGCGCGGCCGGGAGTCGGAGAATATTGAAGGATTTTTCCTGGCCAACCGCTCCATGCCGTGGTGGGCGATGGGCCTCTCCGTCATGGCCACCCAGGCCTCCGCGATCACATTCATCGGTACCACCGGCCAGGCCTATGTGGAGGATATGCGGTTCGTGCAGATCTACCTGGCGGTGCCCTTTGCCATGATCATTCTCTGTACCACGCTGGTTCCCTTCTTCAACAAGCTTCAGAATTTCAGTGCCTATGAAGTGCTCGAGGAACGCTTCGGCCTCTCCACCCGCCTGTTTACCAGCTTCCTGTTCCTGCTCTCACGGGGACTGGGACTGGCCACCATTATCGCCGCACCATCGTATGTGCTGGCGCTGCTTCTCGATTTCCCGCTGACCCCCACCATCATTATTATCGGCATCACGGCGACACTCTATACCATGGTCGGCGGTATCAGCGGGGTTATCCGAACCGACGTCAAGCAGATGGCGGTAATGGCGTTCGGACTGATTTTTAGTTTTTACTGGATTGTCACCAGCCTGCCGGCGGATGTCAGCCTCGGCGACCCCCTTTACCTGGCAGGCACCCTCAACAAGCTGGACGCCCTGGACATCAGTTTTGACATCGGGGAGAAGTACAATATATGGACCGGGGTTATTGCGGCTCTCTTCCTTATGCTCTCCTATTTCGGAACCGACCAGAGCCAGGTGCAACGATACCTGACCGCCAAGTCGCTGAAGGACGCCCGCCAGTCGCTGCTGCTCAGCGCCTACGCCAAGATACCGATGCAGTTTTTCATCCTGCTGCTCGGGGTAATGCTCTATGTTTTTTACATCTTCGGATCCGCCCCGATCACCTTCCGCCCGGTGGATGTGTCGGCCCAGCAGCAGGAGGAGGCCCTGGCGGGCGAGATGCTGCAGCAGGAGTACAGAGAGGCGTATCAAAACCGGAAACATGCCGCCAGGCAGCTGCTGGACTCTCGTTCCCCGGGGGAGGCGAGGGCGTTTCGGGAGGCCGACGCCCACCTGAATGATGTCCGCCGGGCCGAGCTTGAGCGACAGGAGCGGATCACCGGATCCAGCCTCAACGACACCAACTACATTTTTCCCTACTTCATCCTGAACCAGGTCCCGATCGGCATTATTGGCCTGATCGTGGCAGGAATTTTTGCGGCCGCCCTCTCCAGTATCGACAGCGAACTGAATGCCCTCTCCACCATCTTTATTGTGGACTGGTACAAGCGGCTGGATTCCAAAGACCGCAGCGAGGCGTGGTACCTGCGCTCCTCCCGCGCGGTGACGGTATTCTGGGGCCTACTGGCCACCCTGGCGGCCCTGGCACTGGGCGAAACACGCTCCATCATCGAGCTGGTGAACAAGATCGGCAGCTACTTCTACGGCTCGATCCTGGGGGTGTTTATCCTGCTGCTCTGGGTGAAGCGGGCGAACGGGTTCGGGGCCCTGGCCGGACTGATCTCGGGTATGAGCACCGTCTTTCTCTTCGACCGCATTTATGACAATGCCTCCACCGGGGAGTGGATGCTGCTGGCACCCTGGAGCGAAGCCCCGGAAGGCTTCGAAAAAACGATCGAATATCTCTGGCTCAATCCACTGGGAACCGGCGTGGTGGTGGGGGTGGGCCTGCTGCTCAGCGTGGCCTGGGACCGATTCAGGGGGATGGAGTAAGGATTGATTACGGATTACGGAATAATCTCAGGTTTAATTTCAAATAGATAATCAAAAAATAATTTTTTTTGTAAAGATCTGTCTTCAAACGTATCTATAAAAGTAGCAGCCATATCATATTCCGGAATTTTGTTTTCGTAGACGCACTCTCCGGAATCATATGGTCTATAAAGTCACAAGTTAGTTGATTTAGTTGGTTCTCGATAATATTCAAGAGGCATGATAGCGCCTCACTGTCGTGACAGGCAGTGAGGCGTTACTTTTACATCGATGTGGAATCTGCCTGCTGCATCGGTGACAAGATAAACCGCGGAACCATAATATCCCGGATCGTTCGCCAAAAATTTTGACTTTCAGCAGGGTCTGGCTGCCAAATCGATATTGAAATAGATCGACAGGAGGGGCAGCTTCGTGCCATAACTATTCCACGAAGCCGAACGAAGAAGTGCAAAGGTACGCGAATTATGATCAAAGTAATGCCTGCTTCCTGAATTCAGCCCCACCGGTGCCCGCGACGGGTGGAGTAATGAAATAGAGTACATTATTTATCACTTTTCTACATGGAATTTTTTGGTGGCTTTTTAGATCCCGGAGACCATACTGCAAGCTTTTATTCCCTTCACAAGAAGTCCAACAAAAAATCCCGAAATACCCGTCCGAACACTCCTCACTCATTACGTATTCAGATTCACTCATCAAGCGTCACCGTCTCAACCTCCTTGAACGGGCTCAATTCTGCCGATTCAATGCTACGGACATATTGCGGCCAATCGGATTCGAAGAAGTTGTTCACTTTGTTGATCACATCATCTGCCGCCTTGCGGGCCTTGCTCATCAGCTTGCGGGCGCGAAGGTCGGCCATCCGCACCTCGATGCGCGGGTCGAAATGCACACGCACGTTTGTGGAGTCGGACGCTCCGCGGTATGTCACTTTCACCTTGTATGTACCCGGCAGCACCTCGGGTCCCGACGGCTCGGGTGCTTCGGGATCCGGTTTCTGGCGACTCGGCCCGTGGACCCCCTTTTCGGTGAGGTCCCAGGTCGTCCGGTTGATGCCGTCATGTTCCGGCACCTCCTGCAGGGTGCGTATTTTTTCGCCCTGCCTGTTGAAAATCTCTATAGTCACCTTTTCTTCTTCCTCATCCGGCTTTGTCTTCTCTTCACCGGATCGCTCCCCGGCCGTATCCACCTGTTTCTCCGGTTTTACCACGGAATAGGTCAGCCGGGCACCAAACGGGCGGTTTTCTCCTTTGAAGATGGCGTCGGCTGCAAAGCGCGTACCGGAAGCCTCGTGGATGGACGCCAGATAGGCATCGGGGGCGGGATAGATGTTGACGGTATTCTCCAGCTGGCCGGCTCCGTTTGCAGCTATCGCCCGAAGCGGACGAATATCATCCAGCACCCACGCGGAGCGTCCAAACGTGCCGATCACCAGGTCGTGCTCCCGCGGGTGGATCGTCATATCATACGTGGAGACGGTCGGGTATTCCTGTGTCCACTCGGTCCAGGTGTTGCCGCCGTCGATACTCACGTAGAGTCCCATCTCGGTTCCCGTAAACATCAGGTTCGGCTCCACCGGATCCTGTACAAACGAAAGCGCATACCCGTATAGTCCTTTCTCCCCGACAATATTTTCCCAGCTCCGGCCGTAATCCTCCGTCTTCATTACGTATGGCGACCAATCGCCGCGGCGATAGTTATTGATGACAACCACCGCCTCACCGGCATTGTACCCGGAGGCATGCACCTGGGTCACCCAGCTGCCCTTGGGCACACCATCCATATTGTCGACCACGTTCGACCAGCTTTTGCCCCCGTCACGCGTAAGCTGCACGTTGCCGTCATCGGTGCCGACCCAGATCAGCCCGCGTTCGAGGGGACTCGGGGCGATGGCGGTTATCGTGGTGAAATTCTCGGCCCCGGTGGCGTCGATGGTGAGCCCGCCGCTGTCGTGCTGTCGCTGCTTTTCGGGATCGTCGGTCGTCAGGTCGGGTGAGATGATCTGCCAGCTGTCACCCCGGTTGGTGCTTTTGTGCAGAAACTGGCTGCCGAAGTAGACGGTTTCATCGTCAAACGGATCGTGTGCAATCGCCGCATTCCAGTTGAACCGCAGCCTTTCGCCGGTGGGGTTGGCCGGCCGGATAAAATTGGCATGGCCGGTCTGCAGGTCCACCCTGCCCACATAGCCGCGCTGCGACATGGCGTAGGCATACCGGGCATTACTGGAGTCGATCACCACGTCAAAACCGTCTCCGAAATAGATCTCCTGGAAATAGCTGTTGCGGATCCCCCCGTTGCGCCAGACATAGGCCGGTCCCTGCCAGGAACCGTTATCCTGCATGC
>JAWVZC010000193.1:0-8028 GCA_033722415.1 Balneolaceae bacterium
AACCGCGTCCACGTCAAAGATTACCAGCACCAGTGCCATGGTACCTACCGTCGCCAGAATAGCGTAGGTGGGGGTTCCGGTGGTACCGATACTGCTGAATTTGCTGCTTAGCAGCTTATCCCGTGCCATGGCAAAAGGATATCGCGAGGCGGACATGATACCGGCATTCCCGGTGGAGGCGAATGCGGCCACAGCGGCCACCACCATGGCGATGACCCCCGTTGAACCGGGCAGCCAGGAGAGAAATTTTGCACCGGCGTCGGCCACAGGGGTGAGACTGGCGTGCAGCTCGTCCGGAGAGAGTACTTTTGTCATGATAAAGACACCGAGTACGTAAATCAGTATTGCGGTGGAAAGAGAGAGAATCATACCAAGCGGTATATTGCGATCGGGATTTTTCACCTCTTCAGCAACGCTGGTTACCTTGGTAAGTCCCGCATAGGAAACAAATACCAGCCCGATCGTGGCGATAAACCCGTGCAGTTCCCGGTCATTCATCTCACCGGGAGATAGGGGCTCCAGCGTACCCTGTAAGCCCGGTATCGACAACAGTCCCAGGATAACAAAAACTGCCATGATAACAACCAGTGTTGTCACCAGGATGCGCTGCAGTATGGTGGTCTCCTTGGCACCAAATATATTGAGTACGCCGAATACCACGGTCAAAATGAGCGCCAGCAGGGTAAATGACATATCCACGAACAGTGCCAGGTAGGCCCCCATGCCGATCAGGGCAAACGAGCTCTTGAAAACGAGTGCAATCCAGGAACCCAGTCCCCCGACGGTTCCGATCATGGGACCGAGGCTTCGGTCAAGGAAGTAGTAGGTACCGCCGGAACGGGGCATCGCCGTGGAAAGCTCGGCCACGCTGAGCATTGCCGGGATGATCAGCAGACCGGAGGCGAAGTATGCCAGGTAGACAAATTCTCCGCTCTGGACCGCCGCAATTCCGGGAAGCAGGAAAAAACCGGAGCTGAACATCGCTCCCGTACTGATGGAAAAGACGTCGTACAATCCAAGTTGCTTTTTCAGGGTATCTTTGTTCTTCATCACTGTAAGCGGGATAGCTGTTAGGGTGCATCCCGGCCACCATGGTTCAAAATAGGGCCGGATCTATATGCTGGTCAATGAAATGCTCTGGGATGAACATGAGCGGTATTACGACTCACCGATCCTGGAACAACGGAGGTCAGCCGCAATCCTGTGCTGCGTGTGAGGTACGGGCAGTTTCAGTTTTCGGCCTGGAAGGGGCGTTCAAGGATATCCCGGGTGTGAAAAATCAGTCCTTTTTCGACGGCATCCGGGACGGGGTTCCACCAGTTGCGGGAAAAAATCGGCCGGTTTCGGGTATGAAGAGCAATGTGATATAGGAAGGTTATTAATGACATAGCCAGAGGCTGTTAATTTAAGAAAATTGCAGTTTAGCTAAATCAAGGGGTAAACCTTACCGATGAATCCAACCAGTTGTTGGTGCCCATGGATAGACACCCCTTATTTTGAACAGGTCTAAATAATATAAATTTTAAGAATATTCCAACTGAATCCGGTAAAATTGCTGTTTTTACCGGTTAAAAATGAAAAAATGTATCAACTTATTTTGGAAAGCCCAAAATTTGTTCAGATTGCTGCTCATTTCGTCGATTGCTTTTTCGAAAATACGACATGATTGGGTGGTGATTGCCACAGCATAATTTCAGACGGTGGTATAAAACAACACAACATGGGTACAAATGGATGGACAACAACCACCGACATTGACAAACAGTTTAACCGATCAATCACTACATGCTTTCCTGGAGATCGACGGGAAACCGAGGCGCGGAGCCGGCCCTCCCGACAGCAGTGGAAATCGAAAGACTGATGTTGCGCCCGGCAGCAAACTGCCGCTCGATATCAGCCAGAACTGGAAACAGTTGAAACTGGTGTGCATATTCGACGAGATTCCCGTCAGTCCGGCAGGGGTGGAAGGGGTAAAGCTGATTCCCGGCAGCCGGTTGGAAGTACCGCACCATGTGGAATTTTATAATACGAAGTTTCGGGGAAATGATTCGTTTGCCGTACTTATTCACGCCCATTCAGACCGCAAGGAGAACCTGATTCACATAGACCCGGAAGTGCACCACCCGCAGGATGATGCCTTCAGTTGAAACTTCCTGCACGGCCTATGGTCTTTTCCCTTTTCATCTGTCTGCTTTTGCTTGTTCCCGCAATTTCAACAGCGCAGGGCCTGCCGTTAGTACCCAACTACGATACCGCGGAAGCGTACAGCCCGCAAAACTGGGCGCTTGCTCAGGACAGTTCAGGGTACCTGTATGTCAGCAACTCCGCCGGACTGCTACAATTTGACGGCGCTGAGTGGCGATTTGTGCATATACGGAATGACAATATCGTGAGTTCGCTGTATACGGCCTCCGACGGAACGCTGCTGGTGGGCGGGCTCGGCGAATTCGGGTACCTGCAGCCGGACAGCCTCAACCGGATGAAGTACCGGAGTCTCTCTGCCGAGCTAAAGCAACCAGCACCGGAGTTCAGTTATGTCTGGGATATCGTGGAATACCAGGGCCAGCAGTATTTCTATACCGAAGAGGCCCTGTTTGTCAGGAATGAAGATGAACTCACCGTACTGGACTGGGAGCCCACGATAGGAAACATCGAGCGGGTTTCAGGTTCGCTGTTCGTGTGGCTCGATGATAAAGGTCTCCATTACCTTGAAGGGGAATCGCTGACATTTATCAGGGACTCGGAGCGGTTTGCGGATGACCGGGCTTACGCCATCCTGCCCTTCGGAAAGGAGATTCTGCTCTGTTTCCGCAAGGCCGACCTGGTCCTTTTTGATGGTCGCACACTTACGCCCTTTAAAAGTCCGGCTTCGGAGTTTACGAAACGCCACAAAGTCTACAAGGCCATTCCGATAAATGAATCAGAATATGCCATCGCTACACTGAAGGGCGGTATTATCATCGTCGACCGCAGGGGGAATATCATTGAGCGAATCTCCGTTGATCAGGGATTGCCAACCGATGTGGTCTATAACCTGTACCTGGATCGTGAAAAGGCCTTGTGGGCAGCGCTGGATGACGGTATTTCCCGAATTGCGATTAATAGCCCGGTGCGAAAATACGACGAACGGTCCGGGCTCGAAGGAATAGTAACAACTATCAACCGACTGGCAGAGACGACCTATGTTGGAACCACACAAGGGTTTTTTGCAATCCGGGGGAATCAAACACTTGAGAAACAGCCCGCAATTACCGGCAGGGTCTACGATACCGTGGTTGACGGAAGCCGCCTTATGTTAGCCGCCTCGGGTGGAATTTATGCGCTCACACAGGAAAAGACTCACCCAGTAAACGGCCAGGTGGTCACTGACCTGTCCCGCGACCTGCTACAGCCCGGATTATTCTGTGGGGTGTACGGGAGCCGGCTCTACCGGTTCGAGCAGGCGGGGAGTTCGCTGAAACAGCAACGTGCTGCAGAGTTCGATTCCCCGGTTGTGGCACTGGAGGAATGGAAAGGCGATCTTTGGCTGCTTACGCGATCAGGCGGGGCTATTCGCACAGCCAAAAGTGGGGATCCGATAACCGAGTATCAGCTGAATATCGGGAACAGGGCGAATGTATATTTTATGAAGGCACTTCATGGCAACTTGTGGGTGGGCAGCGGCGAAGGGTTGTTTCGATACCGGGATATCGGAAATCGATTTGCCCGGGTGGAACGCTTTCACGACCGGGATTTGAACCGTGCGCAGGTGTTCAGCATGGGGGGATGTTCCCGGCGGGAAGACTGGTTCAGGGCGGACCGGCGGGTAAAACACGCCGTAAAACGGGACTCGGAATGGCGAATCAGCGAGAACCCATACCAGCTGATCGGCGCGCACAGTGCCATCCACGCCATCTACTGTGGTGAACAGTCGCTGTGGTTCGGGGGAAGTTCGGAGGTGTATCACCTGCCCCGTACACGGTGGGACCACGATTACCCATTCCGCACCAATATTATCCGGATTGAGGTCATCAGGGATTCCTTAATCTTCGGCGGGTTCGGGCGGCAGGCGGTATCCAGTGTACTGCCATACGATGAAATAACCTGCGCATATGGTATGCCGCCACCAGTTTTGCGCATCCCGAACAGAATCGTTACAAGGTGCACCTTGCCGGTTACGACAAGGACTGGAGCGAGTGGACCGACGAAACGGTGAAAGATTATACCTTTATCCCGGAGGGAACCTATGCGTTTGAGGTGCAGAGTCGCAATGTGTTCGATGAGTCGGGCCCGGTTGCGGCCTTCCGATTCAGGGCTGCCGCCGTGGTATCGCACCTACTGGGCGTATGGACTGTACGTGTTAACCCTGTATGGACTGCTGTACGGGGGGCACCGGTTCCGAGTGAACCACATTCTGCGGGAGCAGCGTATCCGGAACCGTATTGCAAGTGACCTGCACGACGAGGTGAGCGCCACACTGAGTTCGATTACCTATTTTGCACGGGCGATTCGCCAGTCAAAAAACGGGGCTCAGTCGGACCGTTTTGTGGAGCTGATTTCGGAGAGTGAAAACGAGGCGAAAGAGAAGATCACCGATATCGTCTGGTCGATCGACCCGGAGCATGACGATTGGATAAATCTGCTTTCCAAATGTCGCAGGTACGCCTCCGATCTGCTGGAAAGCAAGGGGATCGACTACGAACTCGATATTGATACCAACATCAATGCCCCGCTGGACCTGGAACTCCGCCAGCAGCTGTGGCTTATCTTCAAGGAGATGGTGATAAACGCGACCCGGCACTCCGATGCCGGTAAGGTGAAGCTGCAGTTTGGGATCCGGGATGGAGATCGGATGAAACTGACCGTTCAGGACGATGGGGTCGGAATTCCGGAAAAAGAGATGCGAAGGAATGGCCACGGGCTCAGAAATATTCAGAAACGGGCCCGGATGATCGGTGCGGATCTGCATCTTGAAACCGACAGGGATTTTGGTACCCGGTGGGAGTTAACCCTGGTGATCAAATGAATACTACATAACCATGCGGTGCAGCCCCCGGTAATATTTAATACCATTGATTATGGAAGAACGACCGAATAAACTTATTAAAATCATCATCATTGAGGACAATCGCTACATGCGCGAAGGGTGGTCTACAATTCTGGACTTCGAACCGGAATTTGTGGTTCTGGGGGGATTTGAATCGTGCGAGGATGCATTTGAGAGCGACCTGATGTCCAAGGCTGATATCGTCCTGTTGGATATCGAGCTCCCGGGAATGTCGGGCATTGAGGGTGTCGAAAAAAATCAAAACGAATACCCGGATCTTTCGGTGATAATGGCAACCGTCTTCGACGATAACAAAAACGTTTTCGATGCTTTGTGCGCAGGAGCCATCGGCTACCTGATGAAAAAAGTATCGCCGGAGGAGCTGAGGCAGGCCATTCGTGATGCCAGCAGGCGAGGATCTCCCATGACACCGAATATCGCCCGAAAAGTGATCTATACATTTCACAAACCTGTCACCGGCAATGAGGAAGAGCAGCTGAACGAACGAGAACTGGAAATACTAGAGCAGCTGGCAAAAGGCAAATCGTATGCCGCCATCGGCAACACCGTGTTCCTTTCCACAGACGGGGTTCGCTACCACATACGTAATATCTACCGGAAACTGCAGGTCCATTCCCGTTCCGAGGCGGTTTCAAAAGTGATATCCCGCAGGCTCATCAACCCGGATGAGAACGACAGGAGAGGATGACCCCGCCGAAGCCGGCTGTTCATCAACGTGGTGGTCCGTGAGCTCTCCCTGGTTATGAGCTCGGGCTTCACAGCACCTGGGAAACGTTCTTTTCCGGCCCGAAACACGGAAGTGGTATACAGCAGAATCCGAGCCTGCCTGCATCCGGGGAAATTTCGATTCCCGGCAATAACGACATGACCATGCAGTGCATCTCTTGCTGCAGTTCCGGAAATTGGTAGGGCATTAGAGCTGATCGCCTGGTACAAACCAGCGCAAATAAACACGAAAACAGCATGCAAGCTAACACACGCTATTGCAAGGTAACCAGATCCCGGTCAGCATTTGGCCGCGGATTGTTCCCTCTCGAGTGAGACAACCGTTGAGAGCATAATGCCACTATTCATCGGGTACGAGTAAACATGTCGTTTAATAATCCTTCCGGCCTTCGCAGGGTAGTGTCCGCGGGGGTCTTTGTTATTTGAGGCTGCCCTCTTTGGTACTGCTGGCTCAACCCCGTGCAGTGTTCGCAATATGCAGAATTGATTTCAAAGTCTCTGAGCATCCGTTATCTTCCCGTTTCAAACGATCAACAAACCAAGGGGTACCGTGAAAAACACCATTCGCATCGCGTCAGGCTCTGGTTTTTGGGGGGATATGCCGGGGGCACCGGTCGCACAGGTGAAAGACGGGCCTGTCGACTACCTGGTGATGGATTACCTGGCCGAGGTCACCATGTCGATTATGCAGAAACAGCGGATGCGTAACCCGGCTCGGGGATATGCCTATGATTTTGTGAAGGTCATAGAACAGATATTGCCGGAAATCGCTGATCGGGGGATCAAGGTCGTTGCCAACGCCGGAGGGGTGAACCCGGGAGCGTGCAAGGATGCAGTGACAGACCTGATTCGGGAGAGCGGGCGAAATCTCACGGTGGCGGTTGTGGACGGGGATGACATCCTGCCGGAAATCGATCACCTTGTTGAATCCGGTCACAAGCTGTACAATATCGATACCGGCAACCCGATCACCGATATTCAAGACAGGCTGCTGAGTGCCAATGTCTACCTGGGCAGCCGCCCAATTGTAACGGCCCTCGAAAAGGGCGCTGATATTGTGATTACGGGACGGGTATTTGATGCCGGACTGATTTTGGGGCCCATGATGCATGAATTCGGGTGGTCTTTCGAGGATTACGACAAGGTGGCCTCTGGGGTCGTGGCGGGTCACATTATCGAATGCGGGGCGCAGGCTTCAGGCGGCAACTTTACGGACTGGCAGCAGGTGGAGGATTTTGTCGATATCGGGTTCCCGATCATCGAGGCGTACCCGGACGGCAGTTTCATGGTAACAAAACATGAGAACAGCGGCGGTCTGGTCAACGAGATGACCGTCAAGGAGCAGCTGGTATACGAAATCGCCGATCCGCGGGCCTACCTGACCCCGGATGTGGTTGCTGATTTCACTTCCCTTGCGTTGCAGCAGGAGGGGGCGAACAGGGTGCGCGTGCGTGATGTAGCAGGAAATCCTCCGACCGACAGCTACAAGGTTTCGGCCAGCTACCGGGACGGGTACAAGATAACGTCCAGTTTGGTATATTCCTGGCCCGACGCGCTCAGGAAAGCGGAGCACGCCGGACGCATACTGAAAGGCAGAGCCGAAGCGCTCGGGCTGCAGATCTCGGAATTTCATTGTGATTATGTCGGGTTTAACGGCTGCAGCGAACTACCGCTGGATGAGGCTGGCGATACGGAGGATTTCAATGAAATTGAGCTGCGGGTATCAGCGGCGGGCAACAGCAGAGAGGATCTCGACCGGTTCGGTAAAGAAATTGTACCACTTGTGCTGACCGGACCAAGCGGGGTAACGGGGTATGCGGGCGGAAGACCCAGGGCAAGCGAAGTCGTGGCCTACTGGCCGGCCCTGCTGGAAAAGAGTGCCGTGGAACCCAGGGTCAGGATATTTCAGCCGTAACCGGGACAATTTCGCACTGTTAAAAAACGTAACAAAATCCGGGTTTCAATTTCGGATTTCTCCCCAATGATTTGCTATTTTATAGCGGCAACAAAACTCTAATTGAACTGAAGACATGAAGATAGGTATTATCGGAGCCAGTTTGTCCGGATTGGTAGCGGGAAAAGTACTTGGAAAGGCCGGACACGATGTCACAATTATCGAAAAACAGCAAACCCTGGGTGGCCGTCTGACCTCGTTTGATGACGGTAACGGAAATATTTTTGACTACGGTATTTCCCATTTTCACGCCAACGATCCCGATTTCAGGAAGTTTGTGACCTACCTGGAGGAGGAAGGT
>JAWVZC010000194.1:0-8016 GCA_033722415.1 Balneolaceae bacterium
CCGATCTGCGGCGACCCGCAGGGGGCCGCGGGCCAGGTGGATGCCGACCAGGGCAGCGGTACCGATACCGAGAAATCTTCTCCCTACAACCTGAGTTTTGAGGGTGAAATCGACCGCGCCCCGATGGTTCAGCCCCTCCCGGACAACGTTGCCGATACCGAGGCAACCATCACCATCCGCTTTGAAGTGAAGCCGGACGGTACCATCGGCCGCATTATCCCGCTCAAAAAGATGAACGCCGAACTGGAGCGCGAAGTGATACGTACCCTTCGCAGCTGGCGCTTCTCTCGACTGCCTTCCGGCGTCCCCCAGCAAAACCAGTGGGGTACCATCACCTTCCGATTTGTTTTGCAATAATGTAGTAACTGTATTCAAGGGGGTAAGCCCCATTCCGTTCGTCGTTAGTCAGAGACTAACGACATCATTTGATCTTTTTTAAAGGTTACTTAACCGTAATACATCATTGGAAGAAGGCTAATTAAAATCGCCTGATCCCAAAACAGGCAGTGCATAACAGGATGAAACCAAAAAACAAAAAAGCGCTCTCCGAAGTCTCTGACTTCAGGAGCCCAGGGGAGGTAGTCTCCGACTACCGGGAAGCAACCATTAATTCTCAAAACCCAGAAAAATTGTAAGGATTAAGCATAAAACCGGTCTATTGGTAAAAAACATACCTTTATGAACACCGGTTTCCGGATTTACGATCAATATGGCATCTATTTTATTACTTTTGCTTTGGTCAATTGGATTGACGCACTGACCCGCCGGCGATACCGTGAGGAAATTATCGACAGCCTCTCCCACTGCCAGAAACAGAAGGGAATGCGGATCGTGGCATACTGCATCATGTCTAACCACGTGCACCTGGTTGCCTACGCCACGGGGCCATCCGGGCTTTCGGAGCTGCTCAGGGATTTTAAAAAATACACGGCTACTCAAATTCTGCAATCGATAAAAAGGGACCCGGAGAGCCGTAGATCCTGGATGCTGGATCGGTTTTCCTGGCGGGGGAAGATGAATCCCAGAAATACCCGCTACCAGTTTTGGCAGCAGGACAATCATCCGGTAAACATTGAGTCCCATTATTTCATGCAGCAAAAAATTGATTACATACACGAGAATCCGGTGCGGGCCGGATGGGTATATCGCCCGGAAGACTACGATTATAGCAGTGCCGGCTCGTATGTCGATGAGACCGGTCCCCTGGAGGTAGAGATATATCGAAAATATGGATAACGCGAAGGAAGAAATGTTATGCATGCCGTAGCCCGCCGCGCTCTTCGTTAGTAAGAGACTAACGAAATCGCTGAGCTTGATCTCCGAAGTATCCGACTGTCGGCAAACAGATGCCGTCGGTTACCAGTTACAGAGCCGTTAAACTACCCCTGTACTTTTCTTGATGATTTTCGCATGTTCAGAAGGAAGACTACCAATCTCAACAAGAAAAATTCTATGTACTTGTCCCGACTGTTAAAATTTACTGTTTCTGCACTGCTTACACTCATGGTTTGTTATGTGAATGCCCCGGCATTCCAGGCATCCGGGGAATTTACGCTTCAGAACGTGTTCGATCTTGAATATGCCACGGATCCGCAAATATCACCGGATGGCGAACAGGTAGTCTACGAACGGAATTTCATGGATATCATGGAAGACCGGCGCCGTTCCAACCTGTGGATAATCAACTCAGACGGAACCCGTCATCGGCCATTAACCTCGGGAAATGACAACAATTTTTCTCCGCGGTGGTCGCCAAGTGGAGACCGGCTGCTGTATGCATCAACGAAAGAGGGAGGGGACGTAGAGCTCTATATGCGCTGGACGGATACCGGGGAATCAGCTAAAATAAGCAATCTCACCCAGTCGCCAGGAGGCCTGTCATGGTCGCCGGACGGTGAAATGATCGCTTTTACGATGTTCGTACCGCATGACCAGCAGCCGATGGTGTCTCTGCCGGGCAAACCCGATGGAGCCCAGTGGGCGGATCCCGCAACGGTAATCGACAAGCTGGTGTACCGGTTCGATGGAGAGGGATACCTGGAGGACGGGTATACCCATGTTTTTGTGATGCCCGCCGAGGGCGGGACCCCGCGACAGCTTACCTCCGGAGAGTTCCACCATGAGGGCACCCCGCAGTGGACTCCGGACGGGGAGCATCTCATAATTTCCGCCAACAGGCATGATAACTGGCGCTTTGAACCCAACAACACGGAGATCTACCGGGTCCGTGTAGAAGACGGTTCGATCGAGGCCCTTACCACGCGGAAAGGTCCGGACAGCAATCCCGCCGTCAGCCCGGATGGTCGTTTTATTGCCTACACCGGGTATGACGACCGTTACCAGGGATACCAGGTGAGCAGGTTGTACATTATGAATGCGGACGGGAGCAGCAAGCGCCTGCTGACCGATGATTTCGATCGCACCATTCAGGATCTGGAATGGAGTGGCAACCGAGAGGGTATTTTCGTTCAGTATGATGATGAAGGTAACGGCAAGATCGGGTTCGTTTCGATGGATGGAAGAGTGCAAAAAATTGCGGATAACCTGGGGGGAACCTCCATCGGTCGCCCGTACAGCGGGGGCTCCTTTTCCGTTTCATCCGACGGCCGGTACGCTTACACCTTCACACGTCCCTCCCATCCCGCAGATATCGCCACGGGCTCTGCCGGTACGCCAGTTACCAGGATCACAAGATTGAACGACGACTTATTTGGCCATAAAAAGCTGGGAAACGTGGAAGAATTCTGGTATGAATCGTCGTATGACGGTCGAAACATCCAGGGATGGATCGTAACACCGCCCCATTTCGACCCGGACAAGGAGTATCCGCTGCTGCTGGAAATTCACGGCGGTCCGTTTGCAAACTACGGCGACCGGTTTTCAGCGGAGATGCAGCTTTACGCCCAGGCAGGATACGTGGTGCTCTATACCAATCCGCGCGGCAGCACAAGTTACGGGGAAGAGTTCGGAAACCTGATTCATCACAGCTATCCCGGCCGGGATTACGATGACCTGATGTCGAGCGTGGACGCGGTTATCGATCGCGGCTTCATCGATGAGGATCAACTGTATGTTACCGGCGGCAGCGGGGGCGGGGTGCTGACGGCATGGATTGTCGGCAAAACGGATCTTTTCAGGGCGGCTGTGGTGGCCAAGCCGGTCATCAACTGGTACAGCTTTGTGCTCACTTCGGATGTAACTAATTTTTTCTATAAATACTGGTTCCCGGGCCTGCCGTGGAATCATCGGGACCACTATTTGGACCGCTCTCCAATTTCGCTGGCCGGGAATGTTACCACCCCGACCATGCTGCTGACCGGCGAAGAGGACTACCGAACACCGATGTCTGAGACCGAGCAGTACTATACGGCCCTGAAGCTGCAGAACGTGGAGACGGCCATGGTTCGCATTCCCGGGACCTCTCACGGCATTGCCGCCCGCCCCAGCAACCTGATGAGCAAGGTGGCACATATCCTGGAATGGTTTGACCGGTTTAATTAAAATGTAGAGGCCGTTGAAATACTACGGTTTTACCACGCCTGCTCCCTCCTGTTTGTGCAAGAAGGGCTTATGATGATCTATGTCAAAGGCCTCACGGAGTTATAATATCACAGATAAAAGGTAATGCGGTACAAAGGGGGCACGAAAGTTCACATCTCCACGTATCTACAGTATTGCCACAATCCGGAAGTTCCTCATCGATATCGATCCCCGGAATCTCTGACTGGAGGAGCAGCAGCTTAGTAATTTCTCACTGCGGGCCCATAGAAAACCCCTCCTCTGTTTTTCGCATCCTACTAACCTGCATTTCTCACCGAGAAATCTGATATAATTTTCGTGAGAAATGCAGGCTAACCCGGATATCTCACCAAGAAATTTGTTCCTCAGCAAGGCTAAGCGGACATATCCGCACAGGCGTCTTATCCTGGACGTTGAGCAGGGTATTTCCGCTTCAACGCCGGTGAATGGGAATTTTCGCAGCCCCATACACCATGTTATACGTATGGTATCGTTACATATGATACAAGTCATTGGCCTTGAGTATGATACAATGAATTAATCCTCAATCCTTGTGAGAAATCCGGGCTAATTGTCCTATCCGGACAGACCGAAAAAAAGTTGAAGAAAATGTTGAATGTTTTTGGTATCCGTTCTAAATTAAGACAAAAGACTCTTAATTACGTTTAAAACTCATGTTGCTGTCTAAATCGTGCATATATGGTCTCAGGGCCGCCCTTTACCTGGCTTCCAGGGACGATGGCGAATACGTGCCGATACGCGAGATGAGTGAAAAACTGGATATATCATTCCATTTTTTAACAAAAATACTGCAGGAACTTTCGGCAGCGGACCTGATGGAATCCTACAAGGGACCCAATGGAGGCATAAGACTGGCCAAACCCGGGACGGAGATCTCGCTGATGGAAATTGTCACTGCTATTGATGGGCCGGAGATGTTTACCGAATGTGCCCTCGGTTTGCCGGGGTGCGGAGTGGAAAAGCCCTGTCCGCTGCACGATACATGGTCCAAAACACGCGATTCGATCAGCAAAATGCTGAACGAAACAACCCTGACCAAACTGGCGGACAAAGGCAAGCAGATGAATTTGCGCATTACGCCTGAAGGCGGGTTCCTGTGGGATTGAGGTTTTTTTATCATAATTAAGATAAAATACTCTTAAATATTAAAACAAGAACGCAGAACAACTGAGGTTCAATATGAAAGGTTTAATAGCAGTACTGACAATGGCATTCACCCTCCTTGCCGGTTGTGGTGGCGGAAATTCGGAGAGCCCGGAAGCGGCGGACAACGGTGAGTCGAACAGCGGGTTGACCGAGTTCCAGATGAAACACGGTATCGGCCCGGTTACGGAAGCGGTATCGTTAGGGGCCGAAGTCAACTCCAGCCTCGTTGAGGAGGGCGAAAAAGTATTCAAAACCAAATGCTCGGCTTGTCACAAGATGGAGCAGGATTATGTGGGTCCGCCCCTCGGTGATGTGCTGGAGAAGCGCACTCCAACCTATGTCATGAATATGATACTTAATCCGGTGGAAATGACAAAGAAACATCCGGATGCCCGGGAGATGCTGGGTCAGTATATGAACCAGATGACCTTTCAGAATGTCACCAAAGAACAGGCGCGGTCTATTGTAGAATATTTGCGCACACAGGATGATGAATCAGAACAGTAGTAAACAGGAACAATCACGTAAAGAACAATAATTACTGGAGGAATAATTATGGAAATAACAAAAAGCAAATGGATGATCTGGGCTGTACCAGTCCTGTTGATAGTGGCTGCCGTGTTCTACGGCTGTCCCTCTCAGAAAGGAATGGTAGGCAGCCAGGATGCGGCACAAAAAGTGTATGTACCACCAGGAGAATATGACGAATTTTACGGCTTCTTCTCCGGCGGATACAGCGGGCAGTTAAGTGTCTACGGTCTCCCCTCGGGCCGGCACCTCTATACCATACCGGTATTTTCGCAGGAGGCCACCAACGCATACGGCTATTCGGAAGAATCAAAACCGATGCTGCAGACTTCCGACGGGTTCATCCCCTGGGGTGACGCCCACCACCCGGAGCTCTCGCAAACCGACGGGGTACCGGACGGTCGCTGGGTTTTTATCAACGAAAACAATACGCCGCGGATAGCCAGGATTAACCTGCAAACATTCACCACGGACGAGATCATCGAGATTCCCAATTCGGCCGGTAACCACGCTTCTTCATTTGTTACACCGAATACGGAATATGTTTCGGCGGCAACACGCTTCAGTGTACCGATGGACGAAGAGAACCTGAATAACAAGGACGTCCCCATCAGCGAGTATTCCGAGCATTTCCGGGGTACCCTCTCGTTCATCAAGGTGGATGAGGAAGGACATATGGGGGTCGATTTCCAGATCCTGGTGCCCGGGTTCGACTACGATTTGTCGCACGCCGGGAAAGGTCCCTCTGACGGCTGGGCGTTCTTCACAAGCTACAACAGTGAAGAGGCGCACACGCTGCTGGAGGTAAATGCCTCCAAAAACGATAAGGACTTTATAGCGGCCGTAAACTGGAAAAAAGCGGCCGAATACGCCGCCCAGGGAGAAGGCCGTATGGTGGACGGTGAGCACTACCGCAACTATGTAGATCATGAGACCCATTCGGCCAAATCAGAGATTATCGAGCAGGTGCGAGTACTCGATCCCCGGGAACTCAACGACATCATCTACTTCCTGCCCACACCGAAATCCCCTCACGGGGTTGATGTAGATCCCTCGGGACAGTATATCGTGGCCGGCGGCAAACTCTCGACGGTAATTCCCGTTCACTCTTTCGAAAAAATGATCCAGGCGATCGAAAACGAGGAGTTTGAAGGCGAAGTTGATGGTATCAAAGTGCTGAAATACGATTCCATCCTGCACGGCGAAGTGCAAAACCCCGGGCTGGGACCCCTTCATACCGAGTTTGATGACCGCGGCAACGCGTATACCACCGCATTTATCTCTTCTGAAATTGTGAAGTGGGACCTGGAGACCACCGAAGTTATCGACCGCATCGACACCTACTACTCTCCGGGCCACCTTATGATTCCGGGCGGGGACAGCCAGAAACCGTGGGGCAAGTACCTGGTGGCGCTGAACAAGATTACAAAGGATCGCTACCTGCCCACCGGGCCCGAACTGTTCCACTCTGCGCAATTGATTGATATCTCCGGTGAAAAGATGGAGCTCCTGCTCGACTTCCCCACCGAGGGTGAGCCCCACTACGCGCAGGCCATACCGGCCGATATAGTACGGCAGAACCAGGTGAAGTTTTATCCGCTCGAGGATAACAAGCACCCATTTGCCGTCAAAAGTGAGGATGAAACCAGAGTTGAGCGGGAAGGAAACGAAGTACACATCTACATGAGTACCATCCGAACCCACTTTGCACCGGATAATATCGAGGGAATCAAAGTTGGTGACAAGGTCTACTTCCACATCACGAACCTGGAACAGGACTGGGATATCCCGCACGGATTCGCCGTGAAGGGAATGAATAATGCCGAGCTGTTGATCATGCCCGGAGAGACCAGGACGATCACCTGGGAGCCCAAAAAAGTGGGCGTGGTACCGTTCTATTGCACCGACTTCTGCTCAGCTCTTCACCAGGAGATGCAGGGCTATATTCGGGTATCACCGGAGGATTCCGATGTAGAGATTGCCTACGGTACAGGTCAGTAATGACCTCAATCCTTGCTGGAAGGGAGGGTGAAAACTCCCTTCCTCTTTGAAAAAAATCTGTTACCGGTAACCGTGGTACGAAATAAATGAATATTGTTTAAAATGAGATCCTGAAACGATGAAAACAGAAAACAGAATACTAATGGCTATTGCGGCTCTCCTGCTGGTGGGACTCTTCCTGTTCCCGATCTGGAGCATTACGCTGGAGGCTCCACAGTATCCGGAGGGGATCGGACTCAACATTTCGATCAATAATATCGAAGGCAAAAGCCCGCAGGATCTGCAAAATATCAACGGTTTGAACCACTACATCGGGATGAAACCGATTCAGCCGGACTCCATCCCCGAACTGAAACTGATGCCACCCATTATCGGGTTCCTGATCGTGGCGGGCCTGGCAGTGGCCTACATCGGCAGGCGGAAATGGATACTGGCATGGTTGGTGCTGTTCCTGGCTCTGGCGGTGGCGGGTCTGGTCGACTTTTACCTGTGGGAATACGATTACGGGCACGACCTGGATCCGAATGCCGCAATAAAAGTGCCGGGCATGACCTACCAGCCCCCGCTGATCGGCAGTAAAAAGCTGCTCAATTTCAACGCCATATCACTGCCGCATATCGGGTTCTATTTTGCGCTGGTGTCAATGGTACTGGCGGGGATAGTCTGGTGGCGTTCGGGTAACGAGGTTCAGCCTGCAGCAGAGCATCATGAAAATGTCGGAAAAGCAGTGAAGTAACCTTATGAAAGTAACCGGAAACATATCACTGGTGGTTTTATTCCTGATTCCGCTGCTCTACATCG
>JAWVZC010000195.1:0-8003 GCA_033722415.1 Balneolaceae bacterium
ATGCCACCGCGAGATCCCGGATCGGGATCCGGGATGACGCAGAGGGCATTCCCTGGTTTTTGCCATTTAATCTAACCACTAAACGCGTTAACCTAAATAAGATCATCAACTTACGTCGTTTCCTCCAGAAAACAAATTTCAATGGTACATGTTTGTTACCCAGTTACTAAATACCCTGGAATCCGACAAACTATTTTCAGGATGGGAGCGATCGGTGCGGTGGCAGGAGGTGATTCTGCCACATCTATCATAACAACAGAAGAGGGAAGAGAAGTTGATATCACAGCAGTCGTATCACGTTTTGAGAAGGGGCAGGTATTATAAATTCAGTTTCAGGATGAAACCATCCAGAAGAGAAATGCCCAAAAAATTACTGTGAGTACCAATTCGATAATCAGCTCCTCCGCCTGGATAAAGCTGCGAATCGTTTCAAATCCATAGCTGAAAAGGAAAGCGATTTTTTCCAGAGAAACCATAACGCGGTACGTTTGATTAACAGGTTATCAAGCATCCACTGTATTTCCAAAGAGAGACAGCGTGGCATTGTGTTACAATATTATTTAGCGTGAACCCGGGATAAAGATGGGAGGAATATTCATGCTGCAAGCTTGGGAAGAGATCCCATCCATAATGTTACGACAATAACATAGAAATATATTTAGCACGTTTTACGTGACTTCTTATCCCGAGTTCACGTTTATTTAGATATAAATTACTGAATTACGGTAACTTGGTTTGGTGATAAGTTTCGCCGGGGTGCCGGGAAGAGGGCAAAATTATTTTGATGAAGGTTCTCCCCGGCAGTAAAACCAACCTTACCCGGGTGGCAGGTTACCGGGCGGAAAACCAGAAAATGAGCTGCAGGCATGGGAAAACAGATGACCGATAACCCGATAGAATGGCGGATGCACTTGACAGTACCGCCGGGAAAGGTATACGATTTACTGAACAGCGGGAAAGGCAGGGCGTCGTTCTGGGCGGAGTCCGCCGAGGAAGTTGACGGTGGCATTGATTTTGAATTTATCAACGGCCAGTGTTACCGTTCCATGATACTGGAGCGTGAATACCCGCGGAAATTTTCGCTGATCTATTTCGGGGGTACCGCAACATTTGAACTCAGCGGCGACGGACGCGGTGGTACGGATCTTCAGCTTCGGCATGAGGGAGTTCCATCCGGGGAGTGGATCGAGGTGCACGCCGGGTGGCTGAACGTGCTGTTTCCCCTGAAGGCACAGCTAATCTACGGGGTTGATCTTCGCAATCATGATCCCAGCCGAACTTGGGATCAGGGATACGCCGACCAGTAGTGCTAGTCCGGATATCTCACCAAGAAATTTGTTCCTCAGCAAGGCGAAGCGGACATATCCGTACAGACGTCCTATCCTGGACCTTGAGCAGGGTATTTCCGCTTCAACGCCGGTGAAGGGGAATTTTCGCAGCCCAATACTCCCTGTTATACGTATGGTATCGTTACATATGATATAAGTCATTGGCCATGAGTATGATGCATGAATTAATCCTCAATCCTTATGAGTAATTCGGGCTAGAGTTCGATACGGGCACCGCCTTGTTCGGATGATTCCATAATCGCCTGAACGATGCGAATATCTCTGAGTCCCTCTTCTCCGGGAACTACCGGTTCCCGATTCTCCTTGATGGCCAGCGCCTCGTTATCCATCTGCCGTGCCTGCTGGTGACCGGGATTGGGGGGCAGCAGCGTGCCGTCACTGGTACGGCCTTCGACGCCGCTGTAGGACTGGAACGGGCGCAGGTAGTACCAGCCGTCGGTGCAGTTGACATCCAGGTAATTCATTGATTTTCCAAAACTTGTCTCACCTTTTGCGATAACCCCGCCCGGAAATTCAAGCTCGAACACGGTTATTTCATC
The DNA here is from genome assembly GCA_033722415.1 of Balneolaceae bacterium. Classification (GTDB taxonomy): domain Bacteria; phylum Bacteroidota; class Rhodothermia; order Balneolales; family Balneolaceae; genus JAMQKA01. The sequence goes on from JAWVZC010000195.1 coordinate 1,889, forward strand.
TACCTCTTCGTACATATGTTTGCGGACAGAGTGCTGCCGTCCGCTGGCCACCACCGGTTCCATGCTGGTGGCATAGCGGGCCCCGTTGATCGGGTATACCCCCATATCATAAAGGGCGCCCCCGCCGAGTTCGGCATCCCGTCTCCAGTTACCCTCCGGGTGACTGCCGTTATAGCCGGCTGCTGTCCAAACCTCGTCAATCCGGCCATACGTTTGCTCCCGGCCATAGCGAATGATGGTCCTGGTGTTCGGTTCATGCTGCATCCGGTAGCCGATGCAGAGCTGAACATTATTCTTTTCGGCGGCCTCGATAATAGCTTCACACTCTTCCACATTCATCGCCATCGGCTTTTCACACCAGACGTGTTTCCCGGCTTCAGCGGCAATGATCGAATATTTGGCGTGCAACCCGGTAGGGACCACCACATAGACGATGTCGATGTCGTCATTGTCGGCTATCCGGTGCATATTCTGGTAGTTGTATACATTGGTGTCAGGAATGCCATATCGCTGCTGCCACTCCGGTATTTTGGATGGAGATCCGGTGACGATTCCCCGCAACTCGCAATGTTCAGTTTGCTGCAGCCCGGGGGCCAGCCGCCCGCTGCTGTAGCTGCCAAGCCCCACGAGGGCCACCCCTAATTTTTCCTGCCGTCGGGGAACGATAATATTCGGGAACCCGACGGCGGAAAGAGCCAGTGCGGATCCGCTTCTCTTCAGGAAGTCTTTTCGGGAAATATGTTCTGACATAATATCTGAGTGCTTATATTGACGTTAATGGCTGCAAAAGGAAATTGATATACAGCCCTTGTACCTTTCCATCTCCTGAAATTGTAACGCAGGGATGATGCTACAAGAAAACAGTTTTACCACCACATCTAAAATAATCAGCCATTTATCAATTCAAAGTGATCTTACAAACCGTTACAAAAACGGACTATGGGCTGTCGATCTGCTCATCTGATCTGATTCTCCCCAATAAAAAAGCCCGAAGGATGCTGAAACTTCGGGCTTTCTGAGGGGGCCTTTCAGAGAAAGAGATTAATCGTCTTCGTCATCGTCCTGATCCTCCTCATCATCTTCGTCCTCGTCATACTCGTCATCTTTATCATCATGCATCATCTTGCCGGAAGCGGGGGGAAGCAGTACGACATCAATTACATGAATAACCCCGTTTGAAGCGAAAATGTCGGTGGCGATGATTTTGGCATAGCCGTTTTCATCATTACCGATCAGGAAGTCACCATTCTCCTGTTTGATATCAGCAAACTTTTTCAACAGCGTGTTAATCTTGTCGAAATTTGTGACATAAGCATCACTGCGCCCGGGCGCTACGTGATAGCGTAAAATATTGGTTACCAGCTCCCTGTTTTCTTCCCACCAGGAGTTGCGCGGCAGTTAGGTTAAGGGTCTCAAGTAATGCTTCAAATGCATCATTGGTTGGGGCGAAGACAGTGAACTGACGCTTCCCGTCAAGGGCACCATCAAGACCGGCGAAAAGGACCGCCTGTGCAAGGATCGAAAAATTCTCGTTTGATCCGGCGATCTCCAGGATGGTTTCTGCTGGACGGTCATAAGAATCTTCCTCCTCATCTTCCGCCATGTCCGGATTGCCTTTGAGTTTGGCCTGTTCCGGTGAGATAACCTCTTTCTCCTGCTCACTGCTGGTTATATTGTCGCATCTCGCCAGGATTAGAACTATGCCTATTGTTAGCAAAACTACTATACGTTGCAGCATATTAGAACCTCCATAATGATGATTGGTGTTAAAGTGCGTGTATCAAGCACAAATAAAATGCACGATGACTAGTTGTTTTTTATTTATTTATGCATAAATATATGCCTATGACTTCCGGATCTTTTTCCCGGTGGTTGAAATGTGGCATTTATAACAGCTTCACATAAATTTATTAAAGTCAAATACATATAGGATATATTGGTCTTTTTATCTAATAACAGAAGGGAGGTACCCATGCGACCGTTTAAGAAAAACAGTGCCGACCTGAGGAAGTACTATACGGTGGTATTGGAGACCGGGATCATTCTCAGCCTGCTAATCTTTCTGGGACTGACACAGTTACCGATATCCAAAGCGCAAAAGGATGTGAATCTTGTCAACGAACAGGACGTGGTTCAGATGGATGAGGTTGAACAGACAGTGCAGGAGGAACGGCCGCCCGCTCCGCCGCGTCCCCCAGTTCCCGTAGAAGTACCGAATGAGACGATCATCCAGGATGAGATTCTTAATATCGATGCAGAACTCAATCTGAATGAACGTATTGACATCCCGAAACCGCCGCCGCAGGAAGAGTCAGGAGGAGAGGAAGAAGAGGATTTCTTTGTTGTGGTCGAGCAGATGCCGGAACTGATCGGCGGCATTGCGGCACTCCAGCAAAAAATTCGATATCCCGAGCGGGCTCGCAGGGCCGGCATCGAGGGGCGTGTCATCATCCAGTTTATCGTTGACGAAAATGGCGAGGTGGTCAACCCGCGAGTGGTTCGCGGTATCGGCGGCGGCTGTGACGAGGAGGCTCTTCGTGTGGTAAACCAGGCACGGTTTAACCCCGGACGCCAGCGCGGAGAACCAGTGCGTGTACAGTACAGCCTGCCGGTGGTATTCAGGCTGAAAAACAATTTTTAGGAGTTCCAGACAACGTTTCTCACAGCCCTGTTGCTTTTTCCCGGAGAACTGTGGATCGCACATCGGGCCAGGTTTCCCGGAGCAGTGGTTTCCACGTAAAATTCAGGATTTACAATTCCGATATATCAAGGGAAATACGCCAGGGCACATTAGCTCATCCAACAATGCTGCGGGTTCCTTTGTGTTGCTGGAACCCATTGTGCCAATTACTTTCTTTTTCGGTGATTAACAAAAATGCGATGTAGATTGGTACAGATTTCGGGGTATCGGGAAAGGTGATTATGCTTTTACCATAACTAAAAAATATAAAGGGATCGGGATGGAAATCGGAACTAATCGCTATGTGGGTATCAGCTCTGTCATGCTACTGCTGGTAATCCTGGTCGGCAGCCTGGAGTTTGCCGAAGCCCAGGACATAACCTCCGGGAACAAGCTCTCCGACATCAGGATGCGGGACGCGAATATACTGCCGGACGAGAAAACCGGGTTGTACTATATCACCTCCTCCGCCCGTGGTGCGGCGGTCAGGGTCTACAAAAGCAAGGATCTGGTCAACTGGGAAGGGCCGCACATGGTATACCAAACTCCTGATGACATGTGGGGGACCCATATTGAGATCAACAGCATTTGGGCTCCCGAGATGCATTCGTACAACAGCAGGTACTATCTTTTCCTGACGTTCAGCTCCGACAAGCGGTTGCCGGAACAATGGGACCAATGGTTTGAATGGCTTCCGCGGGTGCGCCGCGCCTCCCAGGTACTGGTCAGTGATTCCCCGCTGGGACCGTTCGAGCCATTTTCAAACGAACCTGCGCTGCTCACCGACATGATGACCCTGGACGGCACGCTGTGGGTGGAGGATGGCACCCCGTATATGGTGTTTTGCCAGGAGTGGGTACAAGTGGTGGACGGTTCCATATCGATGGTACAGCTTACCGAAGATCTTTCGGCCACGGCAGGTGATACAGAGGTTCTGTTTCGGGGAAGTGCCGCACCCTGGGCCCCGATGTCTGACGCTCACGGCATCGGAAGCTGGGTGACCGACGCCCCGTGGCTCTACCGCAGCCGGTCGGGTAAGCTTTTTATGCTGTGGTCGGGGTATAACGAGGGAGTCTATACTACCGGAATTGCGATTTCCGATTCCGGGAAGCTGGCAGGCCCCTGGAGGCAGAAGGCCGTACCGATCTATACCGACGACGGCGGACATCCCAGTCTCTTCCGGGCGTTTGACGGCACACTCATGATGGCCCTCCACACTCCGAATGCCGACGAGGAGCGGATGCACCTGTTTGAAATGGAGGATACCGGCGAAACCCTGCGGATAGTAAAAACATTCGGGGGTGAATAGCGTTTCGCAGGACGAAAAGATGCGCCGCGGACCATGCCGGATGGAAGTACGGCAGGCAGGTAGAACGCTGAAGGTTTAATGTTTAATCGCCAGAGACTGAACTAACCTTCAATCCCGGGGCTCAGCCGTTGTCATTTTTCTTGAAGAATACGGGCACAAACTCCTTTAGCGGCATCCCCTGGGTCATGCATTCCGCCTCCTCGTCACGACGTTCCAGCTGCACCTGGTAGTTTATGCAGTCGGGGCAGTAGAAGCGCTGCTGGTAATACACGATTTTATCCCCGATGGTCATGGAGATTCTGTCAATCATCAGCAGGGCAGACCTCTCTTCAATCTCCAGGTGCCGGGCAAGGTACCCATCGGCATTTGCTGCCGAGATATTGTAGCGGCCCCGTGTGATCGGTATTTCGTACTGCTCCTCCAGTATGGAGTAGATGGTGGTGTGCTCAAGATCCTGGCCTTCAAGCAGCTGGCCGTAAAACATCGGCAGCCAGGTTTTATCAAACGCAATGGGAAAGTCATCGGCCAGTCGCACCCGATCCAGCTGTACCACTTTCGCTCTTTCCTCGACGTCCAGCTTGGCGGCAATTCGAGGTCCGGCTTCCACCATCTCTTTTTGCACGATTTTGGAGCTCGACTCCAGTCCCGCCCGTTTCATATCCTCCTCGAAGTCGGTAAGGCAAACCAGCGGCTGGCTGATATCGGTCTCCTCCTCCACAAACGAACCGAGTCCCTGCCGCCGATAAATGATACCTTCACTTTCCAGGGTCTTCAGGGCATGGCGAACCGTTACCCTGCTCACATCAAATTTTTCTCCCAGCTCTTTTTCAGAGGGAAGTTGATCCCCGGCCTCCATATGCCCGGAGGTGATCTGCTCTCTGAGCCAGTTGCTGATCTGCTCGTGCCGGGGCTTGTTGTCTTGTAGTTTCATAAGTCTTTGAGTGTCGGATCCGGGAACTCACGGTTGGCTGCCAGATCCACATTGATGATTTTCGGGGGAAGTTTAAGCATATCTCTTATAAAGATATCCGTATTTGTCCTACATCTGATGCTGCTTACTTGGGTTATCTACCAGTAATGTATCTATTTGAAAAGATTAAATCAATACATGTTAATACATGTTGTATCAAATAAATTTCTTTTGTACATTGGTCACAGAATTTGAAACAGAAAATTTTCAACTGACTGAACAATGAGCACAACAAAACGCCTGGATGTATCCCCTCGGGCCCTCTCGACATCACGCCCATTAGGGCGGCTGGGCATATTTTCACTGTTCGTATGGATCGTTGCCTCGCTGCTGCCGTCACTCCTGCAGGCACAATCTGTGGACGGCACTGCCGGAGAACAGTCACCGCTCAAGGTAACGCTGCAGGAAGCGCTCCAGATGGCGAGGGAGCAAAACACGCAAAATCGCATGGCGGATGCCGACATAGAGATCGCCAGATCAGCGTATCATAATACAAACAGCTTGTTTCTGCCTCAACTCTCGGTCGAGGAAACCGCAATTACCACCAATAATCCACTGAATGTTTTCGGGACAAAATTGCGGCAGGAAAATGTAACGGCATCCGACTTTGATCCCGCCCTGCTGAATGATCCCGACCGGATCGAGAATTTTACCACGAGCATCAATGTGCAGCAGCCCCTGCTGAATCCGTCGGGAATCCTAGGGCGACAAGCACGAAAAAAGCAGCTTGATGCGAGCCGGATGCAGGCCGAGCGGACGCAGGCGTATGTTGATTTTCAGGTAAAGCAGACGTGGTATCAGCTGATCCTCGCCCGGCGACGCGCCGGAATCATCGATACGGCGCTGACGGCGGCGCGCGCGAATGCAGACCAGGCCAGGAATTTCTTTGAACAGGGTATGATCAACCAGGCGGATCTGCTGGCGGCTGAGGTCCGGGTACGGCAGCTGCGTAATGGCAAGACAGAGGCGGATAACGAGTACAGTAACACGCAGCGCCGAATGGCCTACCTGCTAGGCCTGGAAAAGGAACAGGAGGTAGAACCGGCGGGAATGCTGAAGCAACGTGCGGTGCAGCAGCCGGAACTGAACCTGGAAGCCGTCAATCGCAATCGCTCCGATATGCGAGCGCTGGAGTACCAGGTGGAAGCCACCCGGA
>JAWVZC010000196.1:0-7918 GCA_033722415.1 Balneolaceae bacterium
GACGGAGCCCAACACCCCGTCGTCTCGTTTCAGGAAAAGTTCAACCATATGATCGACAGGACTCACCAGATCATAATTGCCGGACTGCATCACCGCAAGCGGGAGATCGGGTATCAAAGCCGTTCGGTAATCCTGAACGATAATGTGTCCACCGGCCTGCCGGATCGCTCCGGCCCCGGCCACCCCGTCTTTTCCGCATCCGCTGAGCACAACCCCCATAGCGCCCGGACCATACAGGCGTCCGGCTGAACGGAACAGTACATCGATGGAGGGCCGCACCCCGTTCTCACGCGGGCCGCGGTGGACCCTCAGCAGCGTCCGGTTGCTATCGCGAAACAGCTCGCAGTGATACCCGCCGGGGGCAAATCGTACCATGCCCGCTTTCAGTGTCTCCCCGTCGGTTGCTTCTGCGATATCGAGATCCGAGATGTTGTTGAGACGCTCGGCCAGTACCTTGGTATAAAATTTCGGAAGGTGCTGAACAATCACAATGGGGACGGTAAATGTGGACGGAAGCGATCCCACAAGCTTATACAGGGCCGCAGGTCCGCCTGTGCATCCCCCGATCACCATAAGGTTGAGTGGCCAGAGGGAATCAAGGGTTTCGAACTGGGTACCTCCCTGTTTGATCTCAGCCCCTTCTTCACTTCGTTTGGTAAGCCGCAACACCGAACGCACCACCGGGAGAAGCCGCTTGGAAAGGTGTCGTTCTGCAAACAGCATGGAACGATCGTCCGTCGATTTGGTAATAAAATCTATCGCTCCGAGCCTAAGCCCGGCTATGGCAATGGCTGCCCCGGCTTCCGACCGCTCGCTCAATATGATTATCGGCAGCATCGGGAATCGAACGCGCAACGCACTGATCATGGCTATCTCTTCCACCACGTCATGTCGGATACCAATGATAATCAGGTCCGGATTTACGTTTTCAACTATGGTTACGGCTTCATTGGGTTCGCCGCTTACAATTAATTGGTGATCGGTCTTCTCCTGGAGAATTTTTGCTACAGCACGACGGGCGATAAGGTCTCCATCGACGATGACTATCTTCTTCATCAGACTGTCCTTTCTAAGATTTTTTTCATTCCGGTTTACAGAAACACCTCCCTAAGACCGTCTCTCATCAACCTAGCAAAACCTAATTGATTGCCGAATTTCCTACTGTAGTAAAGACAAGGATATAGATGTAATATTTTTCACTACAGGTCTCCCCTCTTTGTTCCCTCTTTTTCATTTTCGGTCATCGTTATCACCACCTTGTGGGATTTTCCGTCATTGCGGAGTGGAATCTTCAGTGCCTCTTTCCCCTCTTCTAACGGCTTTCCGTCCATAACAGCCGTTAAATGGCCCTTCTCGAGGTTTTCCGGATTTTCAATCCTGATATCGTACCAGGGGTCACCCTGTTCATCACTGAGCTGAATGCCAAACCCCGGCCAACCTGCGGGCAGGGGCGGATGCACAGTAAGCTTGTTGCCGTCTCTGAGATCCACACCCAGCACCGATTCCAGGAACACCCGGTACATCCACCCGGCGGAACCGGTGTACCAGGTCCATCCTCCCATGCCGGTCAGCGGGGGCTCTCCATAGATATCGGCGGCCACGGCGTAGGGTTCCACCTTGTAGCGATCGGCAAAATCGGCATTTTGTGCATGCCGTACCGGTGTGAGCATATGCAGCAGCTGTACCGCCCTCTCTTTCATCCCGGCCTCAGCGAAGGCCCTGACAAGCCACAGGGCGCCGTGGGTATACTGTCCCCCGTTTTCCCTTACGCCCGGGATATATCCCTTGATATAACCGGGGTCCTTGTCTGTTTTATCGAAGGGAGGGGTCAGCAGCCTGATCAGTCCCTCCTGCTCCGAAACCAGCTTGCGGTCGGCCGATTCGAGGGCGTTGCGGGCTTTTTCGGGCGGGGCCGCTCCTGAAATCACGGCCCATGCCTGGGCAATGGCGTCGATCTTACACTCCCTGTTTTCATCGGAACCCAGCGGGGTACCGTCATCATAAAACGCCCGGCGATACCATGCCCCGTCCCACCCCTCGCTGTTCAGGTGTTTTTTCAGCTGCACCCTGTAATCGCGGTATTTTTCCGTTCGGTCCCGATCTTTTCGTTTCCTGGTGGTGGGGATAAACTCACCCAGTATCTTGTACAGGAAGAAGCCCAGCCACACGCTTTCGCCTTTTCCCTTTTCCCCGACGCGGTTCATACCGTCGTTCCAGTCGCCGGTGCCGATCAGCGGCAGGCCGTGGTCCCCGTTCGTGAGAGAGCGGTCGATCGCCCTGCAGCAGTGCTCATAGAGGGTGCCCGATTCACCGCTGGGTTCGGGTACCAGGTACGCTTCATCCTCCCCTTCATTCAGTGAACGGGCCTTGAGAAATGGTACTTGTTCATCAAGGATCGACCGGTCTCCGGTTCGTCGAATATAGAGCTGCGTAGTATATACCAGCCAGAGCAGGTCATCGGTAATTCGGGACCGAATCCCCCGGTCGGTCGGCGGATGCCACCAGTGCAGTACATCGCCTTCCGTAAACTGGTGAGCGGCATGCAGCAGGATCTGCTCACGTGCCATATCGGGATCGAGATAGAGGGCGGCTCCCACATCCTGAAGCTGATCCCTGAACCCGTACGCGCCGCCCGACTGGTAAAACCCGGAACGGGCCCAGATGCGGCAGGCGATATTCTGGTACTGCAGCCAGCCGTTGGCCAGCAGATCCAGTTCGGGAACCGGTGTCTGAACCTGCAATTTGCCCAATTTTGTTTGCCAAAACTGCTGAATCTGTTCCAGGCTCTGCTCCAGCATTTCCACATCGCGGTACTTATGAATCAGGCTTGCCGCGGCCTCTTCCGAGCCGGTCTCTCCCAGCAGATAATAAAGATCGACCGTTTCCCCGGAATCAAGGTAGAGGGACTGCTGCAGTGCGGCACAGGGATCGGTTCGCCCGCCGGTATTCCCGCTCAAAGACTGCCGGCGGGCCACACCTGCAGGATTGCTCATGGAACGGTTCCTGCCGATAAACTCCATGCGATCACAGGTGAAATGCTCCTCTGTGCTGTTCTCGGTAACCTGCAGGGTGAAAGCGGTTCGACCGGCAAATTCGTTGTTGTAGTGATTTTGTGCCACTAACGCGTTCCACTCTTCATTGTACCGGGTTATAATATGACGCGAAGACTGTTCGGGGAACACCCCCATCACCAGGTCCTGATACCGGAACACGGTAAGATGTTTATTGGCCAAGTCGGTGTTTCGCAGCCTCACCCTGATGATTTTAACGGGATCATCCACCGGTACCCATTTGGTTACCTCCTGCTGCAGATTCATGGTGGTACTTTCGGTGATCGTGTAGCCGAACCCGTGGCGCACCGTGCATTCAGGGCTTCCCGGCACCGGGCCCGGCGTTGGCGACCAGTAGAGCTCGTTCTCCTCGTCCCGGATATATATCGCTTCCCCCGGCGGATCGGATACGGCGTCATTCGACCACGGCGTTAGCCTGTTCTCCCTGCTGTTCTGGCTCCAGGTATAATCGGAACCCCGCTCGGAGGTTATGAATCCCAATTCACGGTTTGCGATGACATTGATCCAGGGGGCCGGCGGAAATACCGGTCTCTTTGTGTGGTCATCTGACCCGATGGTGATAATGTATTCCCTGCCATCCTTTGAAAACCCTCCGTAACCGTTAAAAAACTGCAGCTCGTCGCGGCCGGGTTCTGTGCTCTTTTCGATATCGGTGAGTGCTATCGGCCGGTATTTGTCCGGGCCGGGATCGTGAGACGGCCGGTCTGTGCCGAAATCGTACCGGGGCAGTTTTCCGCTCATCACGCAGGCCGCCACCGTTTCAAGAAGAACACGATCCTGCTCCGGGATATCGTCTCCCCTGAGCACAAAGACCCCGCCCTGCTCCTGCACCCACTGCCGTTCCGGGGAGGATTGGATGCGCTGGTGTATAGCCTGGTGCAATTCATCGACATACGAAGGCGGGTGATCGTTAATGATAACCAGGTCGATATCCATATTTTTCAGCCGCCACATGGCGTGGGCCTTCAGCAGTTTGTCGATCACGTCCAGGTAGTCGATCTCCCGGATGGAGTAGATTAAAATCGGGAGGTCTCCCGAAATACCGTATGACCACAGCCCGGACTGTGTTTTTCGATTTTTCCGGAGTACCGACTCATCGGCCCTCAGTTTCGGATCACCGTATATAATGGCGCCCGCCAACTCCTGGAAATAGTGTGCCTGCCTGCCACTTATCCCGATATGCTCCAGCTCCACGCGCCCGTAGATCGACGCCAGTTCAAACACCCGGTCGGTCGCGTAGGGATTATCATAACGGTCGGCCATCATCACCGCCTCCTCGTGGCTGTTGACCTTGCCGAGGCCGAACGTGATGCTTTGTTTCTGCCCGGGTCCCAGTTCCACGATGCGCCGCATGCTTACAATCGGGTCGGGGACATTACCGGTGGAACCACTCAGCCGGGACCCGGCATCCATCGCTGCCGGCTCGGCAAGGGTACGGCCGCGACCGATAAACTTTGCCCTGTCAGTCTCATACTGCAGTGGTTCCGGGAGATTTTGGAGATCAACACTGGCCATCGTGTGAACCAGCCACATCTCTTTCTCTTCGCTGCTGCGCGGCCGTCGCTTGGCGATAAGAGCGTGATGTTCCGGGATATGGTCGGTCTGAACAAACAGGTTGGAAAAAGCGGGATGAGCGGCATCCGCCTGCCGGGTGTTGAGTACGATTTCAGCGTAGCTGGTCAGCTCGAGCCTGCGCGTGCGGTCGGAATAGTTGGTCAGCGTTATTTTTCGGAGCTCAATATCGTCATCCGGCGACACGCAGATCTCCATAAACGATTCCACCCATTCATCGACCCGTGCAATCTGCACCTTGCCGGCGTGGTACCAGGTATCGTACCGGTCGGCCTTGCGAACTACAGGCTGATGGCCGGCCGACCAGAATTTGTTGGTCTCCAGGTCCTTGATATAGAAATAGAAACCGCAGGGATCCTGCACGCGATCGGGACGCCACCGGGTAAGAGCGATATGTTCGCAGGCGGAGTACCCCGTACCGGCATGGGTAATGACGGTGCTATACCGGCCGTTGGAGAGAATATGCGTGCGCGGGGTGGAGTTGTTCAGGTCCTCCTTGCCGGCATGGTCTACCACCGGTTCCAGTTTCTGCTCTTCTCCCGGTTCCAGTTCCACATCGATCGGTCTCGGCTCCTTGATCGGTATTCCCTTCGGAATACGCTCCTGCAGCAGCAGCTCGCAAGACTGCACCAGCGGATCGCGGTGAAACAGGTTCTGTATCAGGTTATCCTTGAGAACATTGGTAAGGGCAAGCAGTCCCATGCCCTGGTGATGTGCCATATACATCTTGATCACCAGCTTTTCCTGGTCTTTCTCCAGCCTCGTCTTCGAATAATCTACCGCCTCGTAAAACCCGTTCATCCCGTAGGCTCCCTCCTTTCTGAGCTTCTGCAGGTTGTAGAGGGCATCCCGCGGGCGCACCATAAGGGCGAGCATGGTGGCATAGGGTGCAGTCACGTAGTCCTCGGCAAGTCCGCGGCGCAGACCAAGACCCGGTGCCCCAAACGCCCGGTACTGGTAGTGCATCTCGAGGTTCAGCAGCCCGTAGGCACTCTCTGAAACTCCCCAGGGATGACCCCGGCTGTGACCGTATTCTTTCTGCCACTGCACGACGTGATCGTATGTGTGGCTCAGCATGGTGTTATCATATCGGCTCATAAACAGCAGCGGCATAAGGTACTCGAACATGGTGCCTCCCCAGGAAAGCAGAATTTCGTTACGTTCGATGCTGGTCAATCTTCGGCTCATTCGGAACCAGTGTTCGGCCGGTATCTCATCTTTTGCGATGGCGATGTAGGAGGCAATCCGGGCTTCGCTGGACAGCAAGTCGTAGGTTCCCTTGTCTTTCGATGCGCGATCCACGTTGTATCCGATACTGAAGAGGCCCCGCTCCCGGTCGTAAAGCATGGAAAAGTCCATCTCCCGCACTAGCTCGTGGCACCACCCCGAGAGCTCCCTGGCGTGATTCAGCCATTCAGAAAATGGTTCCTCCTGTTTCAGATCCCCCAACAGCGGTGCCGGATTCTTTTGTGCCCATATCTCCTCCATCCGGTCGTGGCTGTTGTGCAGCACCCGTTTAACCTGCCGAATCTCCCTGAGCTGGCTTTCAATCTGCTTGCGGGGGCGGCCGAACCAGTCCCGTATTTCGTCAAACTCCACATCCTTTACCTTGTCATTCAGAATATCCAGATTTACGTCATAGAGTTTCCCGGCGGGCTTCATCAGTTCCTCGAGCTTGGTTTCCCAGGCATCGATTCCGGTGGGTTCGGCCGCCTTCACCCTGTTTTCAAGGCCATCCAGCAGGGTCTGTACTGTCTGGTAGGTATCGGAATCCTTCATTTCACGGGTACAGCACTCGTCGGTAATGGTCCTGAGTTCATGCAGGGTATCGATCAATCCCTCCCAGAAGCGGTTGTCGAGCCAGGATCGGTTTTCCAGATCCAGCAGCATCTGTTTTACCACCAGGAGTGATCCCGCCAGGTTGCCCGAGTCTACCGTCGAGATATACCGGGGATTCAGCACTTCCCCCAGGCGCGTACTGTACCAGTTATAGAGATGCCCCCGGTAGGTATCCAGCAGCTTTACCGACCCGAGAGTGTTGCCCAGCCGGTTCAGCATTTCGGTGAGGGTGAGATAGCCGAACTCGTAGGCCGAAACGGTGGCTGCAAGGGCCAGTCCGATGTTGGTCGGCGATGTGCGGCCAACCGTGCCGACATAGGGCTCTTCCTGGTAGTTATCGGGCGGAAGCCACGAGTGATCGGCCGTCATATAACGTTCAAAATAGTGCCAGGTTCGGCGGGCATATCCCCGAAGTTCCCGCTGCTGCGTGCTGTTCAGCTCGGCCTCCGCCGTTCCAACATCACGGCTGATATACCAGCCGATGAACGGGGCTGCGATCCAGCCGATGCCAAACGGAAGAGCCAGAAACAGGATGGAGGGCTTGAACAACCAACCCGCGACCACAACGACGACAGCCCATATGATGTTGATCAGCATGGTGCGGAAATAATCCCATACTCCACTGCCTGACTGCCGCTCGGTATGCAGGGCTGACGTCCACTCCAACAGGTTTTCCCGGCTGATCTTTAACCGCCACAGGGTCCGCACCACCGCATCAAGGGATATGTAAGCCTGGTGCGGCATAAACAGAAGCGTGGTGAGGGATTGTATCGTGTTTATCTTCAGGTTGTCCCGGATCTTTTCGAGATAGAGCTTCCACGCCACCCGGCGGGGCCGTTTGAACAGCTCCGTGGAGAAACTGGAATAGATCGGGAAGGCCATGATTCCCAAAAAAGCAACCGTCCATGCCAGGGCCGGCCCGGGCAGTACCGTCCATCCCAGCAGCAGGAAAATCAGCAGTGCCGCGGGATTAAGCGATCGCCGCAGGTTGTCAAATATTTTCCACCTCGAAATACTGTTGATCGGGTTTCGCTGCGGTTCCCCCTGCGGGGCAGGCACATTTCGGAACAGCCAAGGCAAAATCTGCCAGTCGCCCCGTATCCAGCGGTGATTACGTTTGGTATAACTCAGGTAGCTGGTGGGGAAATCGTCAAAGAATTCAATATCGGTCAGCAGTGCCGCCCGCAGGTAGGTACTTTCCAGCAGGTCGTGCGACAGGATCCTGTTATCCGGGAACCGTCCCCCCAGGATCTGGTCAAACACCTGCACGTCATACAGCCCCTTGCCGGTAAAGACCCCTTCCCCGAACAGGTCCTGGTAGACATCCGAGACCGCCGTGGTATAGGGATCGAGCCCCACATTTCCGGAATAAATTTTGGCAAACCACGTTTTGTTGGCCGATTTCGGGGGGATGGAGATTCTAGGTTGAAATATCC
>JAWVZC010000197.1:0-7841 GCA_033722415.1 Balneolaceae bacterium
GCCGGTAAGCTTCACTTTTTCAGCGTTGATAACGATCACGTTGTCACCGGTATCCATGTGAGGGGTAAACTCCGGCTTGTGCTTGCCACGCAAAATCGTGGCCGCCTTGCTGCTCAACCGCCCGAGCTGCTGATCCTCTGCATCCAGCAGCACCCATTTTTTTTCAATATCGTCGGGTGTTGCGGTATATGTCTTGAAACTGTTCGTATCCACAATACTTTCTGTTGTCTGATTGCTTTTTTGTGAAGTTTCGAAAAATAGGCTTTGTAAAAACAATTTGCAATGAAGAATTCACACAATAATGGTGAGAGCTGGAATCGATTGAGATTCAGCCATTTTACCTGTCGGGAATGAAAAAATAGGGCGTTCCACTACAAGACATTCTGTAAAATTAGTGCTAACTTTCGGCACATTAACAAGCGGAAACCACAAACATGTACCTGGCACCATGAGCGAACACAATCCCAAAAAAGCGACCCGACAACAATTTGATACCGGAACCGGCAATGCCTACCTGTACAGCCTGCAGAAGCTGGAAGACCTGGGGTATGGAGACGTCAGCCGGCTGCCGTTTACCATTCGCATTTTGCTGGAAGCGGTGTTGCGAGAATATGATGACTATGTCGTTACGGAAGATGATATCAAGCGCCTGGCCGATTATAACGCAGAAAACCCGGAGGGAGAGATCCCGTTCAAGCCCTCGCGCGTAGTGCTGCAGGATTTTACCGGCGTGCCCGCCGTCGTAGACCTGGCGGCTCTTCGGTCGGCGATGGACCGCATGGGGGGGGATCCCCAGTCAATCAACCCGCAGGTGCCGGTCGACCTGGTAATCGACCACTCGGTGCAGGTGGATATGTTCGGGCAGGAGTACGCCTTCATGTATAATGTGGAGAAAGAGTTTGAACGCAACCGCGAGCGGTACGAATTCCTGAAATGGGGGCAAAAAGCGTTTGACAACTTCCGCGTGGTGCCGCCCGGCCGCGGTATTGTGCACCAGGTAAACCTGGAATACCTGGCCCAGGGTGCGTTTACCCGGGAAGAGGAGGTTGGATCGATTATTGCCTACCCGGATACGCTGGTGGGCACCGACTCGCACACCACCATGATCAACGGGCTCGGTATCCTGGGCTGGGGCGTCGGCGGTATCGAGGCTGAAGCGGCCATGCTCGGCCAGCCGATCCACATGCTGGTGCCCAAAGTGGTTGGTATGAAACTGACCGGCAGGCTCCGCGAGGGGATCACGGCCACCGACCTTACGCTGACCGTCACCCAGATGCTGCGCCACCACGGCGTGGTGGGCAAGTTCGTGGAATTTTACGGCGACGGACTCTCCAACATGAGCCTGCCCGACCGGGCCACCATCGCAAACATGTCGCCCGAATATGGAGCTACCATGGGCTTCTTCCCGATGGATGAGGAAGCGATGCGCTACATGCGCCGCACCGGTCGTTCCGAAGAGCATGTGCAGCTCGTGGAACGCTATATGAAGGAACAGGGCCTGTTCCGGACGGAGAATACCGAGGATCCCGTATTCTCCGAAACACTGGAGCTCGACCTCGCTGATGTGGAGACCTCGCTGGCGGGACCGAAGCGGCCGCAGGACCGCATCACGCTGCCCAATATGAAAGAGACCTTTGAGAATTCGCTGACCAGCGACGATCCCACCATGGGCTTCAATCTGACCCAGGAAAAACTGGCCAACAAGGGGATCTTCAAGAACGGCCGGGAGATTGAGATGGAGCACGGCGACGTGGTCATTGCGGCGATCACCAGCTGTACCAATACCTCCAATCCGAGCGTAATGCTGGGAGCGGGCATCGTGGCTAAAAAAGCGTATGAGAAAGGTCTGGAAGTGCCTCCCTACGTAAAAACATCGCTGGCACCCGGTTCACGGGTGGTAACCGACTACCTGGAGGAGGCCGGGCTGACCGATTACATGGACAAGCTCGGGTTCAACCTTGTGGGCTACGGTTGCACTACCTGCATCGGGAACTCCGGACCGCTGCCTGAAGCCGTGGAACGGGCCGTTAAAGAGGGAGAACTGATTGTGGCCGGCGTGCTTTCCGGGAACCGGAACTTCGAGGGGCGGATTCACCCCTACGTGAAGGCCAATTACCTGGCATCGCCGCCGCTGGTGGTGGCCTATGCGCTGGCCGGAACGGTGGATATTGACCTGGAAAATGAGCCGCTCGGCACGGACAAAGAGGGCAACGATGTTTATTTGAAAGATATCTGGCCGACATCCGACGAAATTGCCGAACACCTGGACAGTGCTATCCGTCCCGAACTGTTCAACAAGCAGTACGGCGATATCTTCAAGTCGGAGGAGTGGGACAAGATTCCCGTCGTCGGCGGAGAGCTCTACGAATGGAAAGAGGAATCCACATATATCCAGGAACCGCCCTTCTTTATGGATATGGGCGAAGATCCCGACCCGATCGCCCCGATTGAGGGCGCTCGCGCCCTGGTCAAGGTGGGGCATTCCATAACCACGGATCACATATCACCTGCCGGCAGCATAAAGAAAGAAAGCCCGGCCGGGCAGTACCTGATTGAGCATGGCGTGGAGGAGAAAGATTTCAACTCCTACGGGTCGCGGCGCGGCAACGATCGTGTGATGACCCGCGGTACGTTTGCCAATGTTCGATTTAAAAACCAGTTGGCACCCGGTAAAGAGGGCGGGTTCACCCGGTATTTCCCGGATGACGAGATCACCACGATCTATGATGCCGCCATGCGCTACAAGGAAGACGGCACCCCGCTGATCGGGCTGGCCGGCAAGGAGTACGGCACCGGCTCATCGAGAGACTGGGCGGCAAAAGGCACGATCCTGCTCGGTATCAAGGCGGTGATCGCCGAATCATATGAACGCATTCACCGTTCCAACCTGGTGGGTATGGGTGTGCTTCCGCTTCAGTTCAGGGAGGGAAAATCAGCCGACAGCCTCGGCCTTGACGGTTCGGAAACTTTTACCATCCACGTCGATGATGATCTTAAACCCCGTCAGGAGGTGCCGGTAGAGGCGAAAAAGGCAGACGGTGAAGTTGTCACATTCAGCGTAATTAACCGCATCGATACCCCCGTGGAGATCGATTACTACCGTAACGGCGGTATTTTGCATTACGTACTCCGCCAGTATTACAAGGGTGAGAAGTAAACGCTTGATCTGTATTCTGCGTCTCAACTGCCTGAGTCCGGTTTTTATAGCCGGGCTCTTATAATTATTAATATTTATTATATAACGGTCTGTTTTTGGCTTTTAAAACCAAATTCATAGATTATTATAACTGTGTCTTTTTTCTAATTCACGGATCATAAGTACCCCGGGTAGTAACAATCCAAAAATATCACATGTATAATAATCTTAGCGGCCTCTCTTCTCAGGATATCGATCTGCAGGATCAACCGAAAGAGAGTTTACAACTGCTGCTGGATACGATAGACGGTATCAATCGTACAAGAGAGCTGAAATCGCTTCTGAACGAGAGTATGGAAGCCACTCGTATCGTCATGAAATCGCAGGCCAGCTCACTGATGCTCCTGGACAAGGATACCGGAGAACTGTTCGTGAGTTTGCCTACGGGTCCGGTCAAGGAGGAGATCAAGGGAAAAAGTATTCCGAAGCACAAGGGCGTCGGGGGCTGGGTTGTTGAAAACCGCAAGCCGTTTCTCTCCAACAACGTCAAGGAAACCGATGTTTTCTGGGGCGATCTGGCTGATAACTTTACCACCCGAAACATTTTGTGTGTTCCTCTCATCTCTTCCGAGAATGAAGTGATCGGGGTATTGCAGGCGATAAACCGGAGGGGCAACAAAGACTTTACAGCCCATGATATCCCGGTTTTCCAGGCACTGGCCACCCATGTGACCAATGCGATTGAGCACTCCCGCGAGATGGAAGAGCTCCATTCACGCCTCAAGGAGAAGGAAGTGATGCTCACGGAAACCCATCACCGGATAAAGAACAACCTGGGGGTCATTGCGGCGCTGATCGAGATGGAACTCCCTTCGGTTGAAGATCAGAATGCCCGCCAGCTGCTAAATACGACCTATTCCCGCATTCAGTCGATGATGAAGGTGCACGACATGCTCTGCGAAAAAGGGCTGTACAAGGATATCGACCTGGAACGGTACCTGAGCCAGCTTGCCCATCAGATTGAAAAAACGATGAGCGCCATGCAGGGAGATATCGGCATCACGCTGGAGGCGGTGTCGGTTCAACTTTCGGCCAACCGTGCCCTGTTGTGCGGCATCATCCTGAATGAGCTGCTTGTCAATATTTTCAAGCACGGTTTCAAAGGAATTGATGAGGGGGAAATAACGATTGCGCTCACGAAAGAGAACGGCGAGGTGGTTATCGAGATTACGGATAATGGTAAAGGCCTGCCGGAGGATTTTGAAATTCGCAGCAGCAAGACGATCGGGATGTGGATAATTGATGTGATGCTTGATAAACTGGACGGAACCCTCGATCACAAGAACCTGGAATCCGGCTCCTACTTCAGGCTGTCATTTCCCGCCGCAGACTGACGGGAACATTAGCCAAATTCCCCGCATTTATTTACCACTCAAATACCTCTGATTTATTGGCAAGCAATAACGTAATATGGGGGTGAGGATGGTCCAACTAAATCCCAATAACCGGTAACTACACTAGATCGGCCAGTTATCCAGTCCCCGCATGGTAAAAACCCGGGCCATCAGCCGTTCCAGGGGCGTATTGAGCATCATCCAGATCAGGCTGTTTCTTGCATACGGGGAGGCATTTTTCCTGCCGAGTGCCATATTCAGTTCCGCCCTTCTGATCGCTTTACGGGCAGCCCGGGATCGTTTGCGGTGATAATGAGTGACTACGGCGGAGAGATCGCGATTTTTCGCAAGCATTTGATGCAGCAGGTTTGCCAGGTCACGAGCATCCAGCCAGCCCAGGTTCATCCCCTGCCCCCCGATGGGACTGACAATATGGGCGGCATCCCCCGCCAGGAAGGTTCGTCCTTTAGCCATCGGTTTGGCCATGTACCGCTGTACCCCAAAACTGCTCAGCATTGCATTGGCGGTCGTCGAGAGATCGTACCCGGTCCGGGTATTCACGATCTTTTGCAGTATCTCCCGGTCGGGATCCGAAATAAACGAATCCGTTTTTGCCACCCAGCGCCGACTCTCAAGATCCAGCGGAAAGCTTTCCACCAGCCCGCGGCTGTGAAGATAAATGGCGGCCGTGCTTCCCAGGTCGGTGTTGTCGGAAAAATCTCCCATCAGGTAGGTGTCGGAATAACGTTTGCCGCTGAACGTAATACCGGCCGCTTTGCGTACCTTGCTTTTTTTGCCGTCGCATCCTGCAAGCATACGGCAGGTGATCCGTTCCCGGTTATTCACATGAGTCAGCGTTAATGTAACGCCGCTGGCCATTTCCTCTATGTCAACCACTTCAGCTCCGCGGATCAGCCTGTCGGGTGCCATTTCCAGCAGCTTCTCTTCCAGCAGCTGTTCCGTCCTGTACTGGGGCAGGGCAAGCACGTAGGGGAACGGGCCCGGGCAATGGTCAAATGAAAGTGTGCCCAGCTTGCGGTTGTCACTGAAGGCCACACCCCGGCGGATTTTTAACCCCGCATCGGCAAATGTTTGGGCCAGTCCAAACTCGCTCATCAGTTCCAGGGATACGGGATGGATTCCGAGAGACCGTGAATGGGTAATCCGTTCGGCTCGCCGTTCCAGTACGATACAGTCGATGCCTTTTGATATGAGGCTGATGCCCAGGAACAAGCCCACCGGGCCGCCCCCCACAACAGCAACCTGGTATGATGATTTGAGGTCACTCATGTTCATAAATCAAAAGTAGCCGGTACGGAAAGATTCGCCTAACCCGCCAGTTGTCGGGAACCGCTTCCTGCAGTTCGCTCCGGGTGTAACTGCGCCTGATGGAGGTGAGACCGTCGTCGGTGATAAACGAACTTCGAAATATCGGGCGAGAGAGAAGGTTGAACAGAACGTATCCGATATCACTGCGTTCTATGTCGTTGAACAGCACTTTGTGGTTGCTTAACGTTTGGGCCTCATTAAGAAGCTTTGCAAGCTGGTCTTCTTCGAGATGGTGCAGCAGATGGTTTGAAATGACAAAATCGTAGCGGTTGCCACGCTTCAGGATTTCGGTGGAGGAGATATGTTCAAAATCGACAGATTGCGGTGAATCCAGTCGTTGAACGTATTTAACTGCTCGTTCATCGGTTTCAATGGCCGTGATGCGGGGTGTGATGCCGTCGGATGCACACCATTCCGCCAGCTTCAGGGGGATGTCGCCGCCGCCAAATCCGATATCGAGAATACGGCATGCCTGTTGCCGGGTGCGGGCATATTCCCGGATATGCTTTTTGTAAATAGCATGCCACTGCGAGATCAGGGAATTGACCACGCGGAACTGGCGGTAGGTGTTGTAGAGTTCATCCCGGTCGCAGTCGGGATCGTCCATGCGTTCGCTGGCGTTGGTATCTCGGCGGGTGAGAAACAGCGGCATGATCAGCTAGGTTCGGGTTTTTAGCAGCAGCCCGCTTTCCACGGTCAGCCCGGGGCCAAACGCCATCGCAAGTACGCGTTCCGGTTCTGCAGGCGTTTCCATCGGTTGGGTCAGGAGATGCTTCAGGACAAACAGGATCGTTGCACTGCTCATATTACCGTAGTCGGCAAGAACGGCACGGGAGGAGGCCAGTTGACCGGCTGCAATACCGAGGTTCTGCTCCACTTTGTCGAGTATGGCCCTTCCCCCCGGATGGATGGCCCAGTGTTGAATCTGGCTGATACCGGTATTATACGATTCCAGCAGCGGCATGACGGAGGAGCGGAGATTAGAGTCGATAAGTTCGGGCACATAGGTGGAAAGCACCATATCGAACCCGGTATCGCCGATGGTCCAGGCCATGTCCTGTTCGCTCTGTTCGACAATTGAGGTGGCAAAATCCTGCAGTTGGTAAACCGTACTGCCGCTTTCGGGCGTGCGGCTGCTGACCAAAGCCCCGCCCCCGCCGTCGGCAAATACGGATGCGGAGATCAGGTTGTCGGTCTCCTCCGATTTTTGGAAGTGCAGGCTGCAGAGCTCCAGGCAGATGATCATTACCACGGCATCCTCCTGTGTTTCACAAAACGATTTCGCCATTTTCAATGCCGGGAATGCCGCGAAACATCCCATAAAACCGAGGTGAAACCGCTGGGTTGAAGGCTTCAGCGATAGCTGTTTGACGATTTCATAGCCCGGTCCCGGGGCAAAGAAACCGGTGCAGGAGACGGTGATGACATGGGTGATATCCCCCGCCTTCACACCACTGCTGTTTTCCAACAGAGATTGTGCAATTTGAACAAACAGTTTTTTAGCGTGGCTGGCGTACAGGTCATTTCTCGCTCCGGTGGACGGGGCAGCGAGCGTACCGTCCTGCTGAAAGAAAAGACGGGGATCCCCGTTGGCATTGAAATCATTGACAACCGTATGCCGCTTGTCAATGCCGGACCGGGAATAGATACGATGAATGATGCTCCGTGTGGCCCGGTCGTCGCTGAGGTACTGCTTCATTTTATCCCGCAGGAAATCCTGCCGGTAGATCTGCTCGGGTACCTCGGTGGCGATGTTGTGAATGTACGCAGTCATATGTTCTGGAAATAAAAGTAACGAGTAATGAGTGATCTGTGACCGGTAAACGAGCTGGAGGTAACCATCGAAATTCTGCTTGATGTTGTTAATTCTTGAAAATTAAACAAATTACTGGTCTGCCCCACTTACCCTTATAACTGCATCAAGCATCGGCCCTGCCTGTTGCCGTTACAATCTAGTATAGCAATAGATATGCTCTTAACGA
>JAWVZC010000198.1:0-7813 GCA_033722415.1 Balneolaceae bacterium
AGGTGATGCCCGGCTGGTAATTTTCTTATCAATTTCGTTGGCATCCAGGTCGATGTTTTTGGAGAACAACGTGCGGGCCTTCACATACCACCCCCATAGCGGGGTGCCCCAAAAGAGACTGGAGCGATATTTGACTTTAAAAATTCGCGGGTGCTCGTAGATCTTTTTCCGCAGGCGGTATCCCACCATCCGTTCGATCGAAAAACGGAGCTCCTTACCCCGGATTTTGAAAAACTGGCTGAGAAACTCGTTGACGATACTGACAAACAGGCTGAACAGCAGATAGATAAATATGAGACTGATTACCACATCCAGAGCTTCTATCCCGAACATAATACCCGATCTTTTTATTGGTAACGATCGAAGAGATTTGAACCCGGCCGGGGATCCCGCTTCCCGGCTGATATCCCTCTCATTAATTCTTGTAAAAGAATAGGTATCAAAGGGTTAAATAACAAGCCCAATCACTCCCAAACTTTTACGGCAAAACCGGGGAAATACATTGAACAACCGCCCGAATAATTGTACCATATTCCGAACCCGGGTACGAACACCAATAAGAATAATGTATGATGATTCGCAAAGCGAAAGAGGCGCTGACCGAGGTCTTCGGTTTTGAGTCGTTCCGGCCCATGCAGGAGGAGGTCATAGCACACGTACTGCAAAAGAACGATGCCCTGGTAGTGATGCCTACCGGCGGGGGCAAGTCGCTCTGTTACCAGATCCCCGCCCTGCTGTTCGACGGGCTCACTGTTGTGGTCTCCCCACTGATATCACTTATGAAAGACCAGGTTGAACAGCTGCAGCAGTACAATATCCCTGCCGTTTACCTGAACAGCACCCTCTCGCCCGGTGAGTACCGGCACAATATCGACCTGCTGAACCGCGGAGAGGTCGACCTGCTGTACCTGGCACCCGAAACCCTGCTTCTTCCCCGTACCATGAGTCTGCTGGAATCGCTGACCGTGGACTGCCTGACGATCGACGAGGCTCACTGCATCTCGGAGTGGGGACACGATTTCCGGCCGGAGTATCGGCAGCTTGCCGAGGTGCGGAACCGGTTTCCCGACGCCGTGGCCATGGCGTTGACAGCCACGGCCACCCCCCGCGTACAGCGCGATATCGCCGAAACCCTATCTCTCCGGCAGACGGAAACTTTTGTGGCCAGTTTCAACCGGAAAAACCTGTTCCTTGAAATTCGGGACAAACACCGCCCCCTGAACCAGGTGCTCGATTTCCTCAACGATCATAAAAGCCAGTCGGGCATCATCTACTGCTTTTCGCGCCGGCAGGTGGATGAACTCTCTGACGATCTGGCGCATAAAGGGTACTCGGTACGTCCCTACCATGCCGGACTTTCGGAAACCGAGCGAAATGAACACCAGGATGCCTTTATCCGGGATGATATCGACATCATCGTTGCCACAGTTGCTTTCGGGATGGGCATTAACAAACCGGATGTCCGCTTTGTTATTCATCATGACCTGCCCCAGAACATCGAATCATACTACCAGCAGATCGGTCGTGCCGGCCGGGATGGACTGCGCTCCGACTGCCTGCTGCTGTTCAGTTACGGCGACATCAACAAGATCAGGTATTTTATCAGCCAGAAAAGCGGCAGGGAACAGCAGGTGGCCCGACGCCACTTAAATGCCCTGCTTCGCTTTATCGAAACTACCAAATGCCGGCGCATTCCGCTGATGGATTACTTCGGGGAAACGTTCCCGTCCGACCAGTGCGCCATGTGCGACAACTGCGTGGGCAGTGTTCGCGAGGTGGAGGATCTCACGGTACCCGCCCAGAAATTCCTCTCCTGCATTGTCCGCACCGGCCAAATGTTCGGGGCCGGCCATATTGCCCGGGTGCTGCGCGGATCCAGAGCCAAAAAGGTTAAAGAACACGATCATCATCAGCTGCCCACACACGGTGTCGGGCGTGAGTATTCGACAAAGGAGTGGAAAAAGCTGGGCCACCAGCTCGTTATCCACGGCTACCTTCGCCGGGATCCGGAATTCGGCGGACTTAAGCTGCAAAGACCGGGTGTTGAGCTGCTGAAAGGAAAAGATACCCTGTACGGCCGCCTCAAGAGGAAACACCGGGCTGGTACCAACTCCCCCGGTAAGTCGGCAAAAGCCGGGGAACAGCTCGAATATGACAAGAAGCTGTTTGAAAAATTGCGGGATAAACGCAAGGAACTGGCGGATGACGCGGGCGTACCGCCATATGTCATTTTCCACGACAACACCCTCGTTGAGATGGCCCACTATTTTCCACAGAGCCCGCAGAACCTTGCGCAAATTCACGGGGTAGGCAGAGCCAAACTGAATAAATACGGGGATACGTTTATCTCCCTTATTCAAACCTACTGCCAAAAGCACGGTTTAAGCGAAAGAAAAAAAAGCGGGGATAGCCCGATCAAAAGCAGGCGACAAACACGGGATGGCGGAAACCGGCGCCGCCATCACCAGGTGGGATCTGCATTCAATGAAGGCGCGACCATTTCAGAATTGAGTACCCGATTTGATGTCCGGGACGCTACGATTGTCAACAACCTGTGGAAATTTGTTAAGGAGGGACATCCCCTGCGTACCAGGGAACTGCGGCAGCATACATCGCTTGAAGAGAATGATATTACCCTCATTATGAACGCCTACGACAAGCACGGCACCGATCTGCTGCGCCCGGTGTATGAGGAGCTCGACAAAAAGTACCCGTATGAGGAACTCAAAATCATGCGGGTATATTACCTGGCTAAAAAGCAGGAATAATTAACAAGCTGCATAAGGATTTAGGCGGGCCAACCACTGCCGGAGTCACCCTCCCGGGTGCCTAAAAAAAAGCCACGTCGACGAACATGCCCGACTGCAAAAGGGATAACACCTCGCACGGAATGATTTCCTTCGCCGGACGCAGCCTTCCGCCGCCCGGCGAAGGAATTAAAAAACGGGAAGGATGCTCGCCGTCGACACGCTAATGCCCGAACACTCCTGTTTAATCGATCGCGAGCGAATACCTGGCATTATTCTTAGCCCTAGCCCGCATTTCTCAGAATAATCAATGCTGGATTTGTGTGATACTTTCGTTCACCAAACTTTACATTGATTTTGTAATGAAATACCTGTCACAGTGTGTATCAAGCTGTGAAATTGGTCTGTCTGCTTCGTTGTCCCCGCAATAGCTTATCAACGTACCTACGTACTATTTCCGTGCTATCGTCGGGACGCCTTGCATTCAAACCAATTTCTCGGTGAGAAAAGTGGACTAGTCACCCATGTTTTGCAGATACCTGTAGAAATCGCTGTCCGTAGAAATGACTATCGATGTCTTGTCATCGAAGGTATTACGATATGCCTCCATGGAGCGTACAAAGCTGTAGAGTTCGCGCGCCTGCGGCGACTTGTCGTAGCTGTTGGCATAGACCGCGGCCGCCTCGGCATCGGCCCGTCCGCGAATCTCCTCGGCCCGTCGGAACGCCTCCGACTGGATCTCCTTGAGCTCACGTTCCTTCTCACCGTTGATACGCGAGGCTTCGCCCTGCCCCTCCGACCGAAATTTCTCGGCGATACGCTTACGCTCGCTTATCATGCGGTCATATACGGTCTGGCGGACATCCTCAACGTAATTAATCCGCTTGAACCGGAAATCCAGCACGGCAATCCCGAGATCGCTCGCCCGCTTGTTGGCCAGTTCCTGGATCGTAGTCTGAATGGAATCGCGCCCTACGGAAATATTCTCCAGGGTATCCTCCACTACTTCGGAGATAACCCCTTCCTGTATCGGATCACGATTGGTAGATCGCACCAGTTCCACCAGATCGTGCGAGGCGATGGCATTGCGGGTCTCACCGTCCAGGATATCATCCAGCCGCGACTGGGCCCCGCGTTCGTCACGCAGCCGCTTAAAGAACTGCAGGGGATCGGTAATCTGCCACCGTGCATAGGTATCGACAAAGATAAACTTCTTATCCTTGGTCGGTACCTGGTTGCGGTCACCATCCCACTCCAGGTACCGCTTGTCAAAATAGTTTGCCTCCTGTATAAAAGGGATCTTCATTTTCATTCCGGGTTCAGTTTTTACCTCCCCCACCGGTGCACCGAACTGGGTGATCACCACCTGCTCGGTTTCATCAACGACATAAAAACCGTCGAGGGCAACCAGCACCAGGATAATCAGTACAACGACAACAGAAATTCTCGTGAAATTTTTCATAGTGATTACGGTACTTCGGAATTAATATTAATTGTTTGATGATGAACTGCCGCCCGAACCGGAACGGCCCGCGGTGCCATTCCCTGTCGGGGAAGGGCCGCCCATCTGCATCTGCAGCAGGGGCAGCACACTGTTCCCGTTTTGATCGGTAACCACCTTGTTTCCGATCTTCGGCAGGATCTGCTCCAGCGTTTCCAGGTAGAGCCGCTGCTTGGTAACTTCAGGCGCCTTCAGGTATTCATTGTAGAGTTCATTGAACCGGGCCACCTCGCCGCGTGCCCGGTTAACACGATCAACGGCATATCCCTCGGCTTTCTGAATGGTCTCCTGGGCCTCCCCGCGGGCGCGCGGTATCACCCGGTTGTAGGCTGATTTCGCCTCGTTGATCAGGGTTTCCCGCTGCTGCTGCGCCTCGTTAACCTCATTGAACGAAGGCTTTACGCGTTCGGGCGGATTCACATCCTGAAGCACCACCTGTTCCACCTTGATACCGGTTTCATACTCGTCACAGATCGACTGGATCAGCACTTCACCCCGGGTGGCCACTTCGGCCCGGCCAACGGTCAGCACTTCATTTACAGTGCGGTCACCGACTATCTGCCTCATGGCTGCTTCCGACACGTCACGGAGAGTCTGCTCGGGATTTCGAACCTTGAAGAGAAAACGATAGGGATCATCCACCCGATACTGCACGACCCATTCCACGTCAGCCAGGTTGAGATCACCGGTAAGCATAAGGGATTCGTCTCGATAGCCCTCTTTCTGGTAAGTCGACTGTACCCCGGCGCTTGTGGTTCGGTACCCGAACTCCAGCTTGAGCTGCCGTTCCACCGGTACGATCTGCACCTCTTCAACAAACGGGATTTTGAAATTAAGACCCGGTTCTGCGGTCCGGGTAAATTCACCAAAACGCATGACCACACCGATCTCTTCGGGGTCAACCGTAAAGAAGGAGGCAAATGCGATTACGAAAACGGCCACACCGAGAATTATAAGCCTCAGTTGACCGCTGAACTTTTTCCACTGTTCAGGCACTTCGGGCCTGGAGAATGATTGGTCTGCCATTTAATTCACTTCGATTAGATTTAGGGATTGGTTACTCTTGGTACAAGCTACGGGCTCTGCCCGACTGCATCAAACTTTTAGACAAATAATTGTGGTGTCGTCCGCCAGCTGGTAATCACTGTATTTCTGAATTTTGCGCTTGATATCCAGTGCAATTTCATTGCTCGATTTGGAATCGGTGTCGAGCGATTCGACCAGGGTCAGCAGGGTTTCATACCCGAACCTGTTTCCTTCCGGATCGACAGCCTCCGGAAGACCATCCGAGTAGAACAGCACAAAATCGCCGGAGTGCAGCGTTGTTTCGATCGATTCGTAACAGACGCTGTCACGAAGCCCGAGCGGAAATTTCGGAGCCGGTGTAGCGATGAACTCCGCCTGCCCGTTGTGTTTGATGATTGGCAGGCAGTGACCGGCGTTGGCGATCGTCATTTTACGCGATTCGGGATTATACTGTGCAATAATGCAGGTAATAAAGGTCTGGGGATCGGTGCGGTGGTAGAGGGTCGGGGCAACCTCCCGGAGTATGGATGCGGGATGATCCCTGGAAAGTCGTGACAGCAGGAGCCCGCTGGTAAATACCGCATGCATGGCAGCTTTCATCGCTTTCCCGGAGACATCCACAATCGTCATATTCAATAGATCTGAATTGGGATTACTGTTTCGTCCAACCACGTAGTCAAAATAGTCGCCCCCCACTTCGAACGACGGGAGGAAAAACCCGTAAACGTCGACACCGGGCACCGACGGGGGTTGCAGCGGCATTAGCTTAAACTGGCTCTCGCGGGCTATTTCAATCTCTTTTTCGACCCGAAGGTGGTTGGCAATGCGTTCCTGGTATTCGGGGATATACCCGCCGAGTTCCGAGACGGAGGTCCCGTACCGGTAGGAGGCAATACCATAGAGCAGCGGAAACCCGAGGATAAAGAACTGTACCCAGGCGATATACCCGATATCCATGCTTTGCGAACCAAGGTAGGGCAGTGTGAGCATGGTAACGGTGAATATCCACCAGCCAAGAGAAAATGTGAGTAGGCCCGACTGTTCAAAAGCGAAGATAATCAGCGGGGCAAGGATGGCAAAAATAGTTACCTCGTGCCATATGGTACCGCTGATACCGAACAGCGTGGCCGTCCCCGCAAACAGGAAACCCATAAGCATGCTGGCAACCGGGTAAAGCAGCCGCTTGTCGGAGATCAGGGCCTTCAGGACGCCGAGTGTAACCCCGACGTGTCCCAGGGCCACCAGCCAGGCGTTAACCCAGCCACTCATGTTAATGGTCAGCAATTTTGGGGTCATGCTTGGTTCGGAGAACCCAAACTGGCTGTCATACTGGAAAAAAACGAGACCCATCAGGTACACAAGCAGACCGAATACCCCCAGCAGTACCCCGCTGAGCGCCACTCCCCGCAAGAGCCCATCCCCGGTTTCCCTGAAGAAAAACCGGTACCGCCAAAAAGCATCTACCAGCGGGAGCTGCTGTGCATCCTGCTCCCGGGCCGAGGCTTCCCATCCGATATAGGCCAGCGCCCCATACAGCCCGCAGACAGCCCCGAACAGCAGGAAGTTAAACAGAATGAGGGTGAACAGGTTGTCGTTCATGAACGGTTCATAGGTGTTGATCAGGTAGAGCAGGCGCCACAGGAAAACAGCCAGCATCACCGTTACAAAAACAAACAGGGCGCGCTTCCACTCCACCTGCCCCTTGTTGATATGCTTTATCCCCTTGAAAAACACCAGGATCACCAGCAGGCCGACCGACAGGTAAAACAGTATATAGTACCGGTTTTCCAGTGAAAATTGTTTGTCCAGTTTGGTCGGCTCGCCCCGGTCGCGCACCTCGAACGAAATCAGGGATGCCCCATACCGTATCTGGGAGCCGAACTGCCCGCTCTGCTCACGAATTTTCGGCTGAATTTCCAGGCTCATTTCATCGGGACCCGGCATCGACTGATCGATCTTTTTCCAGTAGAACGTAGTATTATTCCCCACGTTGGTTTCCGAAAAGTTGAGCGGGCGATTTTGAAAACCGGGTTCCGTGGCAGAATAGGAGGTGTCCTGGATATCCACGCTCGAGAGCGTGTAGCCGTTGAGCGGATAGGAGAATATATCGGTTACCAGCGTTTGCGCCACTCCCATCAGCGAATCGCCTGAAATAAAGGTGGGGTTGTAGGCATCCGGATTCGTCCGTATCCGCCGAACCCTGCCTTCATCATCGTATCGAAGTTCCAACCGGCCAAGCTGGTCAAATAGATTGGATTGCGAAAACGTGAATGCATTCTCGTTCTCCTGCAGCGTTTCTCCCATCGTCACCAGCCAGCTGTTTGTAAACAGGGTATCATTCAGGGTATTCGGGGGAGCTAGTTTCGCACTGTCACCGGCTGCATGTAATTTCAACGAATCGTAGTAGGCGAGGTGCTGTGAGCGGGTGGTCAGGATATTGAGACTATCGGCCGAAAACCCGAGCTCGCTGGCCAGGTCCCCGGTTTTGCTTTCTATGGTGGCCCGGCTCTGCTGGATCGGATCCCCGGCGTTGAAATCA
>JAWVZC010000199.1:0-7813 GCA_033722415.1 Balneolaceae bacterium
ACCCTGGCACGCGGTTCACTTCAAAACGAGAATATCACCATTACATACAGTTACAGTAAACGATTTCAGCATGCATCCGATAACTGCCAAACTGAACATTAACCATGCTTTCCATTAAACTGGCCTGGCGGAATATCTGGCGCAACAGGCGGCGAACGCTTATTACACTGGCTTCCATCGTTGTGGCGGTTGCCCTTTCGGTGATTACCCGCTCCTCCCAGGAGGGACAGTACGAAAATATGATCGAGAGCACCGTCGGTACGTTCACCGGTTACATCCAGGTGCATGCTGACGGCTACTGGGAGGAACAGACCCTGAATAACAGCTTCACATTCCCCGACACTCTTCGCGACCACATTCAGCAGCTCCCCGCTGTCACCACCGTGGCGCCCCGTATCGAGTCGTATGCCCTGGCGGCCACAAGCAAGCAAAGCCGACCCGCCATGGTGATGGGCATCGACGTGGAGTCTGAGAAGCGGCTCAGCGGGCCGCACAACCGCATCCGTGAGGGCACCTATTTTACTTCAAACAGCGAACAGGCCGCTATTGTGGGATATGAACTGCTGGAACGGCTGGATGCCCAGATCGGCGACAGCCTGGTGATGATCGGGCAGGGCTACCGCGGGATGAACGCCACCGGCCTCTACCCTATCAAGGGAACCGTGGCCTACCCGAACCCGCAGCTTAACAGCAGCCTGGTGTACCTGCCGCTGGAGACGGCCCGGCAATTTTTCGTGGCTCCGGGACGGGTAACCACGGCCGCACTGATCCTGGATGATCCCGACAGGCTGGACCAAACTACCCGTCAACTGCGGAACGAACTGCCGGCTGACACATTCGAAGTGATGGGCTGGCGAGAGCTTATGCCGGAGCTGCAGCAGGCGATACAGGCCGATCGCGGAAGCGGCATCATCATTCTGCTGGTACTCTACATGGTGGTCGGGTTCGGCATCCTGGGCACCGTTCTGATGATGGTTTCCGAGCGCACCTATGAGTTCGGGGTCATGCTGTCGGTGGGCACGCCCCGCAGCATGCTCCTGAAGATCCTGGCCATGGAGGTCATCCTGATCGCTGTCCTGGGATCCGGGCTCGGCATGCTGGTCAGCCTGCCGGTAACCTGGTATTTCAACCGGAACCCGATCGCCCTGTCCGGCGATCTGGAGTCGGCGGTGCAATCGTACGCCATGGAGCCGGTGCTGCAGTTCTCGATGGCCCCGGATATCTTCCTCAATCAGGCGATCATCGTATTTTTCATTACGCTGCTGTTCAGCATCATCCCGATCATTCGCGCCATGCGTCTTGAACCTGTAGAAGCACTGAGGGGGTAAGTTATGTTGATTAAAATCATCAAACTGGGCTGGAAAAATGTTTGGCGGAGTCCCACACGCAGCGGGGTGGTCATCGCCGCAGTGCTGCTGGGCGTGTGGGCCGGCATCTTCATTTCGGCGTTTATCAACGGCATGACCCAGGGCTACCTGCAGAATCAGCTCGATCTGTCGGTAGGCCATATCCAGCTCACTCATCCCGATTTTGAGGACCAGTTTGACCCCAACTACGAGATCCCGGGGGCCGGTCCGGTACTTGACACGATCCGGGAACAGCCGTTTATCACCGAAATACGTCCACAGAGTCTCAGTACCGGCCTAGCACAGAGTGCCAGCAGCAGTTACGGGGTCACTATACACGGTGTCAACCCCGGAAACACCAGCGCCAACCCTGTACGCGATTACCTGCAGCAGGGCGACATGCTTCAGCTTGTAAACCGCAATCCCGTGGTAATCGGAAGTGAACTGGCAGAACGGCTGGACCTGGATCTCAAATCGCGCATGGTGCTCAGTTTCCAGGATATGAACGGGAGCATAACGGCCGGGGCGTTCCGGGTGGCGGGTATATTCGATTCACCCAACGACAACTTCGACCGCGGCAACGTATTCGTAAAAAGGGAAGACCTGAATGGATTGCTCGAAAAGGCAGGCATGATCCACAAGATTACCCTGAAGGTGGACGATTTTTCGCAGGCTGAACGGTATGCGGGGCAGCTCGCGGGCCTGTTCCCGGAACTAAGGGTGGTGCCCTGGGGCGAAATTGCTCCGGAACTGCGGTACGTCTACAGTATGACCGACATCTCCCTCTACATTTTCATGGTGATCATCATCATCGCACTGGTATTCAGTATCATCAACACCATGCTGATGGCCATCCTGGAACGCACGCGGGAGCTCGGCATGCTGATGGCGGTGGGTATGAACAAGATCCGCCTCTTTCTGATGGTGCTGTTCGAAACGGTATTCCTTACCATGACCGGCGCTCCCCTTGGCCTGCTGCTCGGGTGGATCTCCATCGAGTTGCTGGGTGACAGCGGCATCAACCTGAGCGCATTTGCGGAGGGACTGAACGCCTACGGTATGAGCACCGTGATCTACCCGGATCTCTCCGGTATCTATTATGTGAATATCACCCTGATGATCGCCGTTGCAGCCCTGGTTTCATCACTCTATCCCTCGTGGAAAACAATGAAGCTGAAACCGGTGGAGGCGATTCGAAAATTTTGAGTAGGATACTCAAGGCTAAATATCGAAAGATTGAATCAAAAATCTCACGCACAAACAAAAATTGAAATAAATCCGAACCCCCAACACAATGTCAGTAATAGAAACCATCGGTGTTACCAAAGTGTATAACAAGGAACAGGTCCCGGTACACGCGCTGCGCGGGGTGGATCTGACGATCGACAAGGGGGAGTTCACC
Organism: Balneolaceae bacterium; assembly: GCA_033722415.1. GTDB lineage: Bacteria > Bacteroidota > Rhodothermia > Balneolales > Balneolaceae > JAMQKA01. Next base: position 2,749 of record JAWVZC010000199.1, read on the forward strand.
GCCATCGTCGGTCCGTCCGGTTCTGGCAAAACCACGCTGCTGAATATTATCGGCGGACTGGATACCCCTACCGAGGGCACAGTAACGGTGCAGGGTACCGACCTTTCCACCCTTTCTGACAGCGAGCTGATCAATTTCCGCCTGCACCATATCGGGTTTGTGTTCCAGGCCTACAACCTGATTCCGGTATTGACTTCCATCGAGAACGTCTCCTTCGTCATGCAGATGCAGGGTCGTCCCGGCCGGGAGTGCCGCGAAAAGAGTGTACACCTGCTGGAGGAGGTGGGACTGGGTGACAAGATCGACAAGCGCCCCTCTGAGTTGTCGGGCGGGCAGCAGCAGCGGGTGGCCGTGGCAAGGGCACTGGCTTCCAAACCCGATTTTGTACTGGCCGACGAGCCGACTGCCAACCTGGACTCTGTTTCCTCCGCCGACCTGCTGGACATGATGGCGGAACTTAACGAGAAGGAAGAGATGACGTTTGTATTCTCCACGCACGACCAGCGGGTGATCGACCGGGCGCGCAGGGTGGTCACGCTGGTGGACGGGCAGATCGATGAGGACGAAGTTCGGGTATAAGAATCTTGTATCATGCATATTGAACAAAGGTATTACACAACACAGCATAAAGCAGGCAGATGGTCGAACAAGGGGTTTCTGTATGCTTCGCTGTATTGCCTGCTACTGGTGTTGCTGATGTCACCGGCTGTCCAGAGCGCCAAAGCTCAAAACGGTGATTTTGATTTGGAAGTGAGCGGCTACCTGAAAGAGCTCGGGCAGCTGGCAATCGACAATGCGGTTTCCGACCTCCGGTATGACAACATTCTGCACCACCGCCTGGAAACCGACTGGACCATCGGTGAATACTTCGAGTTCCGCGCCGACCTGCGCACCCGCCTGCTGAACGGCTACTCTATCAAACATACACCGGGACTGGAACAGGTCTATCAGCAGGACCCCAATTACGCCGATCTCTCATGGGTATGGTTCGCGGGTGACAACGGGTTAATGCACTCGAGCATCGATCGCCTGCACACCAGCTACGTCAACGGGCCTTTTGAGTTGCACCTGGGTCGTCAGCGCCTCAACTGGGGACGCACCCTGGTCTGGAACCCGAACGACCTCTTCAACGCCTACGCCTATCTCAATTTCGATTACGAGGAGCGACCCGGCGTGGATGCCGTGAGTGCGCAGTACAGCTGGAGTTACGCCTCGGGGCTGGATCTCGGTTACCGGGTCGGGGATACGTTCCGGAAATCGGTTCTGGGCGGGATGGTACGGACCAGTATCGGCAGTTACGACGTTCAGTTTGTGGGCGGCCATTATTTTGACTACGCTGTAGTGGGCACCGGGTGGGCCGGATACCTGGGGAGCGCGGGACTGAAGGGAGAATTCAGTTATTTTCACCCGGAAGACCGTTTTTTTGAGGACAGCGGTCATATAACGGCCACGACCGGAGTCGATTATATTTTAGGCAACGGCCTCTACCTGCAGGGAGAGCTGCTCTATAATGGCGGGTTCCGGAGCAGGGCCACACCGCTGCAGATCCTGAGCCAGCCCCCCAGTGCCGACAACCTGTTTATCGCCCGTTCCGGTTTTTTTCTGAACGGATCCTACCAGATTCACCCTCTGGTAAGCGGCAACCTGGGATTTATGGGCAGTTTTGACCGGTCGATCTTTATTATGATACCCCAGGTATCGGTTTCCGTCACCGAGGACATCGACTTTCTGGTACTCTCCCAGCTACTGAAGGGCACAGTTTTCCGGGAGTTTACCGAGACCCCCAACCTGCTGTTTTTCCGCCTGAAATGGTCTTACTAGCAGTAACAGTTGAATAGTTTATCAGTGCGTCAAAGTTACTTTTATAACAATCGGTAAACCCAAAATAAAATCAGCTCTCTTTCTGACACACCGTTCAACTGAACCTGCCAATCAATTCCCCCCCGGGAGCACGACCTCATAGGTATAGGTGTCAAAAAACTGACGCCCGAACATATCGGTAACGCGGATTTCGATGGTCTGCTCTCCGACCGGCAGGTTGTTAGGCACGCCGGTGCTCCACAAGTGGGTCGACGCTACAGGATTCGACGGCCGTTTGCCGGCCAGCAGCGTCTCCGCAAGGTCCCACTTCTGTCGCAGCATGGTCACATGGGGGTCCGCTTCCCCGGCCCGGCCCATGGTTCGCCAATTACCACTATTCAGACGATACTCCACGTTGGTCCTTTCCGACCCGAGAAAATAGTTGACATACATCTCGGCACTGTGCCAGCTGTCCTGTGGTACTACATTCGGTCCCCAGATGCTCATGCGATAATCGTCGGGGTAGTTGGCCGCCTTGTAGTTCCACTTAAATGAGTTCCCTCTGAACGAGAGGATCGCATACCCGTTTGGGGTACCGTCCCGCATCAACGTCGGCGGTATATTTCGTTCGTCCGGAACACCGGACCACCAGTCGCCCGAGGTCGTACCCACATTATAGTGAATATGCGGATCGTCCCGCATCCATCCCTCCTTCTCCCCGAAAAAGGCAAACTGCTGAATATGGGTGTGCGCGGAAATCGAGAGTGTATGGGGATAATCCCGCAGCAGGTCGAAGAGTCGCTCCCTGTCTTCGATCCTGAACGTATTTCGCCCCTCAGGTACGATCAGCGGGATATGAAAGGCCAGTACCACCAGGTGATCCTTCGGCACGTATTTCAGGCTGTGTTCGATAAATGCGAATTGCTCTTCGGTGATGCCGCCGATATAGCCCGACTCGCCGTCGGTTCGCGGGTATACCACGTCGTCAAGCACGATGAAATGAACCTGCCCATGGTTAAATGCATAGGTGGCGGGGCCGAACACGCGTTCAAAGGTCTCATCAGCGTACCGGTCGGATGAGGCATCAAAATTCATGTCGTGATTGCCGTACACGTTAAACCAGGGGATACCCGCCCGCGCCACCGATTCGGTATACGGGGCAAACAGGTCGAGATCGTCGCCCACCAGGTCCCCCAGGCTGATGCCCATAGCCACGCCTTCGACGCCCGCCACTTCCGATACAATGTCGCGGTCAAAGTAGTCCACCTGCTGGCGGGTATATGGCTGCGGGTCACCAAAAACCAGCATCCTGAAGCTGTCTTCCGGTTCGTCTTTGATCAGCGGAAAATTCACCGATTCAGGCAGCGGTCCGGTCGGTTCCACCCCGTCGTACTCCAGCTCGGGAGAACCGTCAGGTTTGTGGATGTAATAAAACTGCGGGAGATAATTGCTATTTACCGGCAATTGGTAGTCTGAGGGTTTAATCACAAAAATAATATCATCATCGTCAACTGAAAGCGTATATCGGCCGGTACTGTTTGTCTGTACCACCGTGCGACCGTTGGATACTTCCACCGAAGGGATGCCGGCCTCACCCTCATCGCGTATATTATTGGCATTCGTATCCTCAAATACTACTCCGGAAACCGCCTGCTGAGCAAATGCAACCGCTGCGGTCGATAGTGAAAGTGCAATAATCAGTGATAACTTTTTCATCTTTATAACCCTAAATGATTGTTGTAATGAACCGATAATCAGTTGAAAAGAAACGTGGCAATTAGCGATAGAAACCAGCCTGAAATGCAGATTTGCCGTTGGTAAAGGCACTGGAAATGGCCATGTTTTTAAAAAAATCTCATAATCCCTTCTTATTTATTCTGCCCTGTGACACTGCAAGGAAACTCAGTGTTTCCCATATTAGCTGGTCACGGTTAACATAAAATTTTTTGACCACAGATGTTTTATCTCGCCGTTAAGAAATCTTTTTCAGCAGCCATCGTTGATACATTTATTTGCTCATTCACCACCGGAATCCAGCCTTTATTCCGTTTTTGCTTGCTTAATGGATCACAAGTACCTTTTTGATCATTTTTTTGCAAGGCTTTATCTGTTAAACTGAACTTCTATGGCTGACCGATCCCTGTTCACCCGGCTTATGGTTGAGCTGAAGTCGGGCGTATGACCATCACTTATCGCTCGTTTATGAAGAACACAAACGTCCGGCATTCCAAACTGTGGAAAGAACGGGATGATATCACCTTTTCGGAGACCCAGATCATACATTGAATTATCTCAGGTTCGCAAATCAAACAGGTATGCAGGCCCGTAATTACCGTCACTTTATGGCGATCGCCCCGCACTGTATGCATTAAATTCTTATCGACTACGAACAAAAGAAAAATCCCCGGATGTTGTTCTACCCGAGGCTCCAACCAGGTCCTTGCTTTACCTTAACCATCCCGGGTGATTTTCCCGGAAACAGCTGCAGGAATGTTCCGGACTTGAAGGCTGCCCGAGATCCCTGGATTTCTCTTTTCCCGTCCGTTGATTTCTGAGCCGCCGGTGGCGAATGCAGGCAAAACAGGTCAAGGACAAAAGTTGAAAAACAACAAATAACTAATTCCCGGTGACCAATACTTAAATTCACGGTTACATCATATCCTGAAAGCGGGAGAAGTAAATTTTGGGGATCCCAAAATCGTAATGAATACTCATTTGACTGGATCACACAATCTCACTCTTTTAACGTGCGATTTTGTGAACTGTATCCTGCAGATTCAAAAATCTGATCTATCAGAGCCGGAATTATGGGATCATACTCCTGTCCGGGAATAACATGCGGTTTCCGCGTTGCTCTCCGCCATTAATCAGATCATATTTTTTATATTAATGCGGAGCCAATTTTTCACCAGGTACATCTTTTAATGAAGAATATAGTACACCTTCTGCTTGCCCTCTTTCTTTTTCTTTCTATTCCGCAATCGACCGCCGCACAAGTCGGCTGGACCAAAGCATATGACCAGGCGGCTGTTGTTACGGCTGAAAAACACGCTTCCGAGGTAGGCAGAAAGATACTGGAGCAGGGCGGAAACGCGGTGGACGCGGCCGTAGCCGTGCAGTTTGCCCTCGCTGTTACTCTCCCGCGGGCCGGCAACATCGGGGGCGGCGGCTTTATGGTACTTCATCTTTCTGACGGCACGACCCGGGCCCTCGATTTCCGGGAGAAGGCGCCGAACCGGGCCTCCAGGGATATGTTTATCAGAAA
>JAWVZC010000200.1:0-7797 GCA_033722415.1 Balneolaceae bacterium
ACGTTGGTCGGCGGGTACAGTAAGATCAGAGTTTGTACAGGTCCACCGTTCATACAAAGAGAACTTTAACTTTGCAGTACTTCCTCAGAACCCCATCATGTGTAAACATGAAGCATTCGAGGAGGTCGAGAGTTTGGTATTTCAGCAGCTGCACAAAAGGGTAAACAGTGCAGTCAGGTAACAGGTTCTGCAAATGGATTAATAAAAAAACCCGGTCATTTTGAACCGGGTTTTTCATATTCCTCGGGAACCGTAAGTGATCAGAAGTCGGCACTGGTCTGTTTTTTCGGCGGCATAATAACCGTATCGATCAGGTGCACCACACCATTGCTGGCTGCAATGTCGGCCTGGATTACGGTGGCATCATTGATTTTTACATCATCGCCAATCATAATCTGAATATCGGAGCCCTCCACTGTTGTCGCGGTCATGCCGTTCTCCAGCGAGCCGGATTCCACCTTGCCGGATACGACGTGGTAAGCAAGAATGCTGGTAAGCTGGTCTTTATTTTCCGGCTTTAACAGCGATTCCAGTGTGCCTTCCGGCAGCTTGTCGAAAGCGGCATTTGTCGGTGCAAACACCGTAAAAGGACCTTCGCCATTCAGGGTTTCCACCAGGCCAGCCACTTCCAGGGCCATTACCAGTGTTGAGAGGTCATCGGTATTTGCGGCCAGATTGGCAATCGTGTCCGATTCAACGGTTTTAACCGGCGCAAAGGCCAGCATGAACAGACTCATTACGAGTGCGGATAGGAACAAAGTTGCTGATTTCATATGAACCTTGTATTATTGGGTTGGAGTTGGGCTCATTTAGATTTTCTAAATGAGTCGTTTTCGGCCTGTACATTTTGCAGAATGAACAGGCAGTTATAGTTATTCGGAGCCGGGGTGTCAGCCATCCCGGCTTTTTTATTTCTATTTAAACTCGGAAGTGCAGAGAAAGTTTCCGTTCTCTTTCCAAATCAAGAGTCACAACTACAACCCGACTGCCACCATTCCCCTGCTGGAAAATTAATTCCCACAATCCCGTGGAACTGCTGACTGCCCCCGTAAATTGCTTTATTTACGTGCAGCTTATCCCGGGTAATGCAGATCCGCAATATCGTTTCTGAGAAGGTCACCTTTTCCTCCTCCCCTTCATCGGGAAGTTATCGAGGAGGATCCGGGGGGCAACGGACGTGTACCATGAGGGGACGAGCCCTGCCGGTCTATCTCTTGTTCCTTCTTGGAATATCAACGAACGCGAACTCATTCTGTGTCAAACTTTCCCTGAGACTTACTTTTGTATATGCTATTGAAACAAAACATCCCCGGTGAAGAACCGTTTGATGCCCTTGTACTGGATGAACAGCACGAAACTCACGCCCGTGCCGGAAATACCCCGAACTCGGATCATTCGCTGCCGAAATATACACCATTCAGCAGGCCCGGTACATCCGGAAAAAAAGAACCCTTAACGGCTGCGTCCTTGTCAGCAGTACCGAACCAATACCCATTAACAATTGGGAACCCGGGACGACTCACAAATCCATAAGCCGAGAGGGGAATATTCCATTTTCAGTGATCATCCCAACCTCTTTAAAATCCCAGAATCTGATCCCGGTAAAACCATCTGGCCTGAATATGTACTTGCCTGCATGGGGCACCGGTGGATCAGTATCTGGCTTTCCCGGACTTTGGAGCTACCAGAAAAGCCTGTTTTTTCTCCGGCCTTGCGATTTCTGATCCGCCCGGGCACAAGCAGCGAAGGCGCAGGCTCGTTATTAGTTATCTGGTAACAGCTGTAACTAATTCCTGATAACCAATAACTAATTATCGCCGGTGATTTTATAGGTGATCGCTTCTTCAATCCCGTCCGACATGGGGTTTATTCATACAAAAAGGAACACCTATTCCACCGGAAAGGGAGCATTTATAACTTTTTGAGAAAGCCCTAATTTCGACCGGAACGTTCGGTGTTCCAACGTGTTGAGGGCTCCAGGCATTAGGCGCCGATCGCTATCTCCTCAAATTTCACGGATTCAGCTTGCTGCCGCAGTATTTGCAGTACTCCGCATCTTCATCGTGCCCTTCCCGGGAACAGTAGCGGCAGACTTCGGTGGTGGTATTGCCCGGCCTGACCCTGCTCAGCTCCACGGTTACAATGCCGGTAGGCACGGCGATGATGCCGTATCCCATGATCATGATCACGGCCGAAAGCATCTGTCCCAGGCTGGTCTGGGGGGAGATATCCCCATATCCCACGGTAGTTAACGTTACAATTGCCCAGTATATACCTTTCGGGATACTGGTAAACCCGTTCTCGGCCCCCTCAATCACATACATCAGCGAGCCCACTATTACCGTTATCGCCATCACGGTGAAAATGAATACGGTGATCTTACGCCGCGAGGAGGCGAGGGCCTTTCTCAGCTGATCCACCTCCATGATGTACTGTGTGAATTTGAGAACGCGAAACACCCGCAGGACCCGCAAGACACGAATAACGAGAAAATACTGGCTGCCGGGCAGCAGGATGCTGACATAGGTGGGCAGGATGGAAAACAGGTCTACCAAACCGTAGAAACTGAAGATGTACCCCCGCTTCTTTTCTACAGAGATGATGCGCAGGATATATTCGATGGTAAACAGGATCGTGAAGACCCATTCAATACGATAAAACCAATCCCCGTAACGCTCCTGATATGAAGCAACGCTGTCCAGCATTACCACGATGACACTGGCCATAATGCTGAAAATTAGCACCACGTCAAATAATTTGCCCCCGCGGGTATCCGCTTCAAATATGATCTCGTGAATTCGATTTTGCCAGCTTCTCTTCATCTACTCGTCGTCTGTAAAACTCTTGTTACCAATTTTTTTAATACCAGCAATGGAGACTGCTTCCCCCTGGTATCTTGATTGACGATCCACAAGGTATGTCCCTTCTCTCAATAATGGTATAACGCAAAAAAATCAGAATAATGAAAATTATGGAACGCCAGGTTGCCGACTCCTCACCTGTCGTTCCGCTGCCTCTACCGGATCAGCTGCTGACTGTTATCACCTTCTCGGTGGAGACATTACAGAAAACAGCCGTTGGTGACAGGTCAATACCCGGTATTGAAATGGGGTCAAATATAAAATCCCCTCCGAAAGTCAGAGGGGATTTCAAATGGATCACCAGTTCGCAACAGGAAGTTCCCTGCTACTGGATATCTTCCCGGATTTTGGAAACCCTGATAATTTTACCTGGCTCATTCAGCACCACGTAGATCGCCCCGTCGGGGCCCGGTACGGCTTCCCGCACACGGCCATGTCCCTTCAGGATCACTTCTTCGTGAATTACCCGCTCATCTTTGATATTCAGAAGACGAACCTCCTCGTAAGCAAGGGCGCCCACCAGCAGTCGATTTTTCCAGTACGGGAACATATCTTTGTCATAAAAGGCGATTCCCGAAATAGCGATGGATGGGCGCCAGTAGAAATTGGGTTGTTGCAACCCCTCTTTCCTGCGTTCTCGAGTCATAATCCGACCGTCGTAGTGGATACCGTAAGTTATTACCGGCCACCCGTAGTTATTGCCGGCTTTAAGCAGGTTCAGCTCGTCACCGCCCCGGGGACCGTGCTCGGCATCCCATACCTCATTTGTTTCAGGATGAACCGCAAGGCCTTGTGGATTCCGGTGCCCGTATGTAAAGATTGTGGGCATTGCCTCAGCGTGATTTACAAAGGGATTGTCTTCTGGAATGCTTCCATCCGGATGTATGCGGTGTACTTTGCCGTTGGGCAGGTTCAGATTTTGTGCATTCGGCCGGCGCCCCCGGTCACCGATCGAAAAGTAGAGGTACCCATCCTGGTCAAATACAATGCGATTGCCGTAATGGTGACGGGTGTTTACATAGGTATCGTGCGGAGCTTCAAACAGCACCTGCTGATCTACCCAGGCATTATCATTTATTCGCCCGCGAACGATCCGCGTCATCGCCAACGTATCTCCATCACTGTTTTCAATGGCGTGGCTGTATGAGAGGTAAATCCACCCGTTATCAGAAAAGTTGGGATCTTTGGTTACGTCTAACAGCCCTCCCTGTCCCTCATGCAGCACTTCAGGAGTACCGGATACAGGTTCTTCAACCAACTTTCCGTCAATTGCCAGCCGAAGCCTGCCCGGACGTTCCGTGATAACTGCGATTTTCTCGTTGATAAATTCGATTGCCCAGGGTATTTCGAGTCCATCCACAAAGGTTTCGGCCCGGATATCATAATCCAGCGTCTGGAGGGTATCTGAAGTTACAGAGTCTGCTGCTGCTACCTCCCCGTTTTCGACACTGCGAATGTAGTCAATTACATTATTGATCTCGTCATCAGTGAGTGAATTGCCAAAAGCCGGCATCCCCTGTTCCAGCAAACCGTTTTTGATATTTGTAACAATCTGGGCGCGTTCCCCTCCGAACTTCCAAACACCATCCACTAAATTGGAGCCGCTCCCTCCCTGCAACTCAGCACCGTGACATGAAGCGCACAGATTCTGATAGATCTGTCTGCCCGGCTCCTGCCCATATGTCACCGACTGTAACGAAAAAAACAATACCGCTGTATAACAAAATGTAGTGATCCCGTAACTAATAAATCGCCGTATACCCATTACCTATCCTGCCTGTTTATTTTCCTGTTTATTGTTGGTCTAGTTTTATCAGCTGCCGGTACAGCAACTGGAAAGTACTGAAAAGAGTTTTGTTTAGAAAACCGTACTTCCTAACTTTTTTGGGAGAGATCCCGTTCTGCCAATTTCCACTTAGCAAGTAAAAAACCGACGAATCACATCGTTCATGGTGGTGCTTCGCAGTCGGGTACATTGAATTCCATATCCTCCTTCACAATACCATCATAAACATTGATAATCATTTATTACTTTAACGATGGTTGATGGCAGTAATTAACACATTGGGTACCCAGAGTTCCGCGGCAGTTTTCGTAGTTGTTGTACCCGGATGACGTAAATCAAACAACAGGTCACGAAGGTGACCGGTAAGTACAAAAGAGGGAGAACATTATGGTACGGAAGGTGACACAAATTATCGAAGACCAGTTCAGGAGCTGGAGGCATCACAACAGCCGGAATCCAAGCGGAAAACCGAAGAATAAATCGTACCCGGTAATCACGATTTCCCGTGAGTTCGGGGCGCGCGGGGCGGCCCTCGCAGAAATTATGGGCGGGCAGATCGGATTCAAAGTGTGGGATAAACAGTTGCTGCAGGCAATCGCAAAGGAGCTTGACAGTAAGGAAGAACAGATCGAAACGGTGGATGAGCGCCGTCGAAAGCCGGTGGAAGATGCCATGATGGGTTTTATGAAAAGGAAACACACCAATGTGAACTACCTGCTCTCACTGATACGCGTGGTCAATACCATTGAAGATTTCGGTAACAGCATAATTGTGGGTCGCGGGGCCAGCTACATTTGCCAGGACGCTTCATCCTTTCACATCCGGGTGGTTTGCCCCTTGAAAATGCGTATCTCGGGATATGCCCGGCGGGAAAATATATCAAAAGAGGAGGCTCACCGTATTATTGATGAAAAGGACAGCGAACGTGCCGATTTTGTGTTACACAGCTTCAATAAGGATGTCAACAATGCTGCCGACTACGATCTGATCCTGAACTCCGGTACATTTGACCTGGAGGACCTGGCCGATATTGCAGTGAACGCTTACGAAATAACCATCGGGCGTCCCGTAACCGGCAAAATCACTCACGGCCCGGATTAGTTCTCGCATGAATCGTATCTTATTCTTGCACTTCTAAAGGAGCTCTGCCGGATTGTAATATCTCTATGGTCTTATTCCGGTACCAACCTTCTCTATCTTGTGTTTTTAAGAAAGTTCAACTCTCCCAAGAGTTTAGCATGCAAACATTGCGAATTTCCATTACCTTTCCCGTGCGTTGACATGTACCAAAAACGGAAGGGCAACAGATGGATAAAGTTCAATTCGGAGTGTTGAGCACAGCCAAAATCGGCATCGAAAAGGTCATTCCTGCGATGCAGAAAGGAAAACTGACCGAAATTACTGCAATCTCCTCACGCAAGAAAAAACGAGCTGAGGAGGCCGCCGACAAACTTGATATCGATAAAACCTATGGGTCGTACGAAGAGTTACTTGAGGATCCTGAAATCGATGCGATCTATAATCCCCTGCCGAACCACCTGCATCTTCCCTGGTCCTTGAAGGCGCTGGATGCCGGCAAGCACGTGCTTTGCGAGAAGCCGATCGGACTCTCTTCCGATGAAGCCACAACACTGGTGCAGAAAAGTCGTTCCTGTCCCGGACTGAACGTGATGGAAGCATTCATGTATCGTTTCCATCCGCAGTGGAAAAAAGCCAAAGAGATGGCGCATGACGGTTCGATAGGACGGCTGCAATCAATTTCTTCCATTTTCTCCTACTTTAATGATGATCCCGACAATATTAGAAATATTCCTGAGATGGGCGGGGGCGCCGTGATGGATATCGGTTGTTACTGCCTGTCGCTTTCACGGTTTATTTTTGACCGTGAACCGGAGTATGTCAGGGCGGTAACCAAAACAGATGCCACATTCGGTACCGACTGGCTTGCCTCGGGCGTACTCGATTTCGGGACCGGCACCTCCATCTTTACCTGCTCCACGCAGCTGCAGCCGGACCAGCGGGTTTCGATCTTTGGTACCCGGGGTAGTATTGAGATCGAAATCCCATTTAATGCACCTCCGGACCGGCATACCCGCTTATGGTTGACAAAAGATGACGAAAGAATGGAGCACCAGTTTGAAATATGTGACCAGTACACCCTGCAGGGTGACGCCTTCGCCCGGTCGATTCTCAGGGATACTCCGGTGCCTACTCCCCTTTCCGACGCCGTTCACAATATGAGACTAATCGAGGCGGTATTTGAAAGCTCGGAACAGGGTACTCGCATTCCGATCTGAAGATTATTTGCTCCTAAAGATTAAAATCACCTGAACGAACATAAATTGAATGACCACTGAACAGAAATTGACTATCCGAAAGCTTATCAATCAAACAATCGGTGGCCAATCCACCCTGCTGAAGTTTTATGAAGACGTCCTAGAAGAGGATCCGGAGGATATACGGTTCATTGAACTGACCTATTTTGCGATGTCTGTTACCACTATTTTTTATTTGCAGTTCGGTAATCACACGAACAAGGATCAACTGCTGCGGGAGGTCCAGACGACCGTAATCAGCAACAGTATTGTCGCTGCGGATGAAAGTATCAGCCTGAGTGAAGCCACCGAACAGTTTAAACAACGGCTGTCGGAATACAGCTCCCTGATAGCCGATTTGCTACGGGATCAAACCGATGGGACACCAATCATCGATCTGTTCAGCCGGTTTTATGAACATGTCACGTCAAAGGATGCCGATAGCCGGGTGTTCGGAACATCAAAAGTGGGTAAAGTGGTGTCCAGGTACATCATAGACAACATCAATTATATCAAAGAAGAGATCCGGATTATACAGTAGATTGGAACGGGGAACATAGAGTTTGCTCCATACCATACAACCCCGTTACCTTCACCATCAAATCAATGGTAGTGCTAATCCAACCAGGACTCATGTCGGCAATCAATCGCATCAGGGAAGAAATAAAGAACTATATTATGAAAAACGGGCAGGAGTATGAGCGTCTGCTGATGTCCAGATCCTATTACGAAAAACTGAAGAAAGAGACGTCAGAGGCAGCGGTTGACTTCCCCCGGCTGGAACTCAAAGAGGATGTCGACTACGATTTCAAACTCCTGCCCTGAAAGGTCGTCC
>JAWVZC010000201.1:0-7787 GCA_033722415.1 Balneolaceae bacterium
AACTTAAGTTCCGGGCTCAGACCGTTTACCAAAATGCTGTTTACAAATGTCGTGATGTTAAAACGGTAACTGCCATCCTCTTTATTGTATGTGCCGCTGGAGAGAATCGGGCCGGTTTGCAGCGTAATAGGGAGGGTCTCCTGGTCCAGGATCTGCAGCCTGGAACCGGGAATATCAGCCCGTTTCGCAGTGGCGGACACCTGGGCGATGGAATTTTTCAACCGGGTCTGGTCTTCGTACAGCACCAGCATCACCCGGGAGGGATTGGCCGTTCCAATGGTTTCCCGGGTCAGGTCCATATCGAATGTAAAAATATTTTCAAAGGTGCTGTGCCACTCGGAGGTGCCGGCTGGTGAGTCGGGCACCCCGTTGCGCTCCAGACTGTAGGCCCAGTCGCGGGCGTTGACCTGGATGGTGTCGCTTTCGGGATTTTCGATAATGAATTTGCTCGACTGTGCATTGACCGGCAGCATTTTTGGGTCGTTTTTGGCCACGATGGCCAGTCCCGGAAAGTTGAGCCGGAAAAGGGAATCCCGCTCCGAATCGTCGACCACGGCAAACTGGGTATATTTCTGCACCCAGGTGTCGGACATTTCAATATCCATGGAATCCTGTTTTTCGACGGTGAAGCTCGCCACCGGGGGATTGTTCGAAAGCTGCGGCTCATCATCCAGTTTCCAGGCATTGCCGCGCCAGCGTTGGTCAAGTTCAACGATATCGAACTCGGCGGGCTGGGTGGAGTCGCCGTACACCAGCGACTGCTGAAACACCAGCCGCAGTTTGATATTGGCATTGATCGCTACCGTCTCGCTGGAAGATACCAGCTGCGGGCGTATCAAACCGGTGGAGGTCATTTCGCCGAAAAGGGGATCGGTGAATTTGCCAATGGTGAAGTAGGAAAGATTACCGGAAAAGAAGCGGTAAGATTTCGTTTCCAGGTTTTCCACGGCTACCGTATCGGTAACTATGGCGGTATTGGTATCGGAAAAGTCTTCACCGACAATTCCCGGGTTTTCACACCCCGCCAGAAGGGCAAACAGAACAAGAATACAACACAGGAACAGGGCGTTCCCGCTGGCAGTTGCACGAAATTGTGCAGTCATCATAAGCTATGTAAACAGTATGGAAAGTCTAATTTTTGATCGTTGATTAAACAGGTGGTCAGCCTGCCAGGTTATCGTAATATTCGGCGAACTGGTTGGAAACGCTTTCCGGTGATCCCTGGATTTTTGTCGGTTCAATTCCGAGTTGACTAAAAAGATCGTCCAGCTGATCGGTCAGCTGGTTCCCGGTAACCACGGCATCACTGTATTTCAGACCTATTGTACGCAGATCAACGGTGCCGTCTTCCAGCAGCTCATCGGCTGAAAACGAATCGGGCAGTCCAATTAAATCCAGCAGGGACTTGTCGAATATACCGTGATTTTCGGGATGATGGATATTGTACACTATTTTCGAATCTTTAAAAATATCCAGGTCATTGTACTTCTCTTTAACCAGCAGGGGGATCAATCCGGCAGGCCAGTCGTGGCAGTGGATGATATCCGGCTGCCAACCCAACTTCTTAACTGTTTCCAGGACTCCTTTATTGTAGAACACCAGTCGTTCATCATTATCTTCATAGTGTTCGTTGGTTTCAGGATTCAGAAACAGCGCCTTGCGGTCGAAGTAGGTTTCGTTGTCCAGGAAGTACACCTGGAGTTTGGCATTGGGGATACTGGCGACCTTGATCTTCATACTCTCGACCTTGTCTCCCACCTCCACTTCAATGCCGGAAAGCCGTATCACTTCGTGCAATCGATTTCTCCGGTCATTGATGGTGCCGTATTTCGGCAGTAAAATGCGTATTTCATAGCCTTTATCCTGTAACGATGCGGGTAAAAACCTCAGCAGATCGGCGGTATTCGTCATTCGTGCGAACGGAGAGATCTCAGCAGCGGCATATAATACTTTCATATAACAGTTGTATTGGTGATGAAATTTTGGTGAGTTTTATTCTTCTTTCTCATTGTTTTCCTTGTCCAACTCATTTTCTATATAGAGCTGATCCATCTCTTCGTCATTGAGTGAATAGAAGTCAAACAAGGTATCGCTCCGCAGACCGAGGCGCAGGGTTTCCACCGGGATAACTTCGGAAGGTTGGATATTCCCGAGATTGACATTACTGCCAAACTTTTTAATAAACCATACCTGCTGTTCTTTTTTGGGAGCTTCAAAGATAAGGTTTTCAACCGAAATCTGGTCGGCAATCTCATCAATAAGCCCGGATCGCACTTCCCCGTTGGGTCGAAATACGCCTACGGTACCGCTTTCACGGGCTTCACAAATAATTTTCCAGGCACCGGCCTCCAGCTCCCGTTCGATCATTTTCACCCACTTGTAGGGGGGAATGATATCATTGGGATTTTTGCTCCCGACCTCGGATAGCACGGTATAATCACGGCTCAAATCGCGGATGATCTCCAGCTTACGCTGGTCGGAGAGCCAGATCGTACCATTGGAAACCTCCAGGTACTCGATCCCGAAACGATCCAGTAACTGGCGATACCCGTCCAGCTGATCGCGAAGCATGTACGCCTCAAAAAGGGTTCCGCCAAAATAGACCGGGATGTTGGCATTGGCGTATACGGAGAGCTTGTCTTCCAAATTCTGCGTTACATAACTGGTACCCCATCCCAGTTTTACAATATCGATATAATTGGAACTGGATTCACAAAAATCTTCGGCTTGCCTGACACTTAAGCCTTTGTCCAAAACCAGGGTTACTCCCTTTTCACGTGGCTTGCTTGTTCGTTTCGGAAGATGGTTAAGTTTGAATGCCATATGCCTTTCTGAGATTGAAAATTAAACGGTCTAAGATACTAAAATGAACTTTTTTAATAAAGTTGAGTTCTCATCCAACAGAACTCCCCTGTACGACCCACACCGGTTTGTCACATATCCTGCATGCTGATGCTGAGAATCTAGCCCCGGTTTTTCACCGAAAAAATTTCTCCATCGGCAAGGAGCCCCCGGCAATAGCAATGGTAAACGCACTGAAAGTATTCGTAACATGGCGAAGCTATTGTCGAAATACCGCCTCTGATGGATCAACTTCGACGCATCTCACACTCTGTTATCGGTTATGGTCTTCACATTATCGTGTTCTTATATGCCTGTCATCAGGTTATTCCCGAATATTACACATATTTTTGTGAGAAATACCGGTTAAGTGCCGCTGTCCTCGCTGTTTAATTTATCTTCGGGTTTTAGTATCAGAGCAGAAAACGGGGCAACGGGTATTGAATTGTTGAAACGATCGATAATACCACCTCGATTGTGCCCCCCGTAGTGGTGGGAATCACTGTTTAGTATTACGCTGTAGTCAACCCCCTGGAATGGACCCGGTTTGTATTCACCGATCATGTCATCCGAAAAATTCAGGATGAAGAGCAGGTGATCGCTGGGATCACGCGCTTTACGCAGAAATGAAAAAACTCCGCCGTGGGTTCGCCCCAGGTCGGTCCATTCAAATCCCTCGTACCGGTTATCCTGTTCGTACAGGCTTTTTTCCCTGCGATACAGCTTAAGCAGGTCCTGGTAAAGCCGTTTTACCCCGCGATGAGGTTCATACTCCAGCAGGTGCCAGTCCAGAGCCCGATCTTCGGCCCACTCACTGGTTTGCGCGAACTCGCCCCCCATAAAGAGCAGTTTTTTTCCGGGATGCCCGATATGGTACACGTATAGAAGGCGCAGGTTCGGGAACTGCTGCTCATGGAACCCGGGGGCCTTGTAGACCAGTGGCTTTTTCATGTGTACAACCTCGTCGTGCGAGAGGGGAAGCACGAATTTTTCGGACATGGCATACACCATCGGGAAGGTGATATTATCGGCATTCAGCCGACGGTCTTCCACTTCCATCTCCATGTAAGTCAGCGTGTCGTTCATCCAGCCCATGTTCCATTTGAAGTCGAACCCGAGGCCCCCATGCTCGGTGGGATGTGTAACGCCGGGCCAGGAGGTGGATTCTTCCGCAAACGTGAGCGCCCCCGGATACTCTTTTTTCATCATGGCGTTAAACTGTTTCAGGAATTCGATCGCCTCCAGGTGCTCGCGCCCGCCGTATTTGTTCGGTGACCATTCGCCCTCGCTCTTTGAGTAGTCCAGATAGAGCATGGCTGCCACCGCATCAACCCGCAGCCCGTCGATATGGTACCTGTCGCACCAGAACAGGGCGTTGGAGAGCAGGAAGTTTCGTACGCCCGCCTTGCCGTAGTCAAAGATATGGGTGCCCCAGTCTTTCTGTTCACGCCGCTTGGGATCCTCGTACTCATAGAGGGGTGAACCGTCGTACATCTGCAACCCCTGTTCATCCCGCGGAAAGTGGGCCGGAACCCAGTCCAGAATCACGCCGATATCATGTTTGTGGCACTGATCCACAAAATACATAAAATCGTCCGGGTCGCCAAACCGGCTTGTCGGGGCGAAATAACCCATCACCTGGTAGCCCCAGGAGGGATCGAACGGGTGTTCTGCCACCGGCATCAGCTCGATATGGGTGAACCCCATCTCGTTGACATAGGATACCAGTTCGTCGGCAAGCTCGCGGTAGGTCAGGTACTCCGCGTGCTCTCCCTTGCGCCGCCAGGAGCCCAGATGGACTTCGTAGATCGACATCGGCTCATCAACCGACTGCCGTTCTGCCCGTGTCTCCATCCACTCGTCATCATCCCAGCTGTACTGTTCCACATCATACACCAGCGATGCCACCTTGGGACGCAGCTCGCTGACATATGCGTAGGGATCGGCTTTTAAAAAAGGGGGGTCATGCTCCCCGGTTTTAATCTCATATTTATAGAGCGTCCACTGCTCAACGCCCGGCACGAAGATACTCCATAGACCAGTATCCTCATCTTTTTCCATTACATTTGTATCCCCGTTCCAGTTGTTGAAATTCCCGACTACGCTGACCCGCCAGGCATTGGGGGCCCAAACGGTGAAACGGACGCCCTCTTTACCGTCTTCTCTGGTCTGATGAGCTCCCAGCAGCTCATAGGCCCGGTGATATTTACCCTCGTTCCAAAGCCACTTCTTGTCGTCGGAAATAAATTCAGCCACAATCCCGGTCCCTTACGTTTTCAGTTTATTGCAATACTTTGTTCGAAAGGCTACGGAAAATACCGGAAAGGTGAAAGGAGAAAATAAGTTTAGATATCGCATGACAGTTGGCAGCGATTGGTAATGACTGTTCCACAAAACAGGCACGTGTTGCGCTATGGCCTGTTCAGGAACCGGAAAGGTCGGTATCCCGATAATCCAAACGCAATGCCGTTGTACCGGTTCCTACTATTTCGATTGCATCTACCGGATTTCGACGACCAGTTGTTCGGTGCTCGACTGTGCCTGATGACCTCGTTCAGCGCTGACGGAACGCTGACGGCTAAGGACGGCACCGGCCGGACAATATACTCAACGTTCCGACTCATCTACCCAATAGCCTGCTAATCTCAGAAGATTTAATTTGGAATTCCTGGTGGAGAAATACAGGCTATATCCAAATCACTTTTCAAGTTCGATGAACGCTTCGTCAATATGATCCGGCTTTTTGCTATAAAGGCTGACCAGCCAGGTAGCCAACAGGCTCAGGAAGAAGGCTGGGATCAGTTCATAGAGACTGTTTTTCAATACAGGCACATAATACCAGACGATGGTTACGGCCGTACCAGTGAACAGGCCGGCAAATACCCCCGCCCTGGTGGTACCGCGCCAGTAAAGTGCCAGGATGGACGTGGGGCCGATGGCGGCTCCAAGCCCCGCCCAGGCAAACAGCACCAGCCAGAAGACATATTCCCGGGCAAAAATACCGAATAGCAGCGCAACAATTACCAGTATGAAAACTACGATCCGGCTGTAAAGGACCAGCGTTTTCTGTGGAATCTCCTGACCTTTCTTTATGATCCGGTCATACACATCCCGAACGACAGCGGATGCCGCCACCAGCAGCTGGGAATCCGCGGTGGACATGATCGCCGCAAAAATGGACGCCACCACCACGCCGAAAATGACGGGATGCAGGTGCTGCTGCGCCAGTACCGGGTAGAGATTCTCCTGGTCGGCGCCGGGAAGCATATCCGCCTCCGGGAAGTAAACCCGGCCCGCCAGACCGATAAACAGCGCCCCCCACGCCATCACCACGTTCCAGATGGTACCGACAACAGCGGTCCACCGCAACTGCTCCACGTCATCGATCGCCATGTAGCGAGAGAGGATATGCGGGTTGCCCGGCGATCCCAGCCCGATACCCAGGAAACCGAAGAGTCCGCCCAGCGAAAGTGCCAGCGGGTCGACCAGCGACGGGTCCATCGCGGTAAGCTCGGCCAGTACCGCCTGCAGTCCGCCCGCGTCCATGATGGCAATAAACGGCAGTACGACCAATGCAAAAATCATAAAGATGGCCTGGAACATGTCGGTAAGGCTTACCGCCAAAAATCCACCGAGTACGGTATAGGCGAAGATAATGGCTGCGGAAATCAGGATGCCGGTGTTTTGCTCAATGTGAAAACTGGAGGCAAAAGCCTTGCCGCCGGCCACAAACTGTGAAGAGACATACCCCACCATAAAAATCAGGAATACCAAAACCAGCGCGATACGCAGCAAACCGTCTCTGTCATTAAAACGCTCGGCAAAGAAGTCGGGCACCGTAATGCAGTTATACTTCTCGCTGAAATTGCGCAGCCGGCGTGCATAGTACAGGAACAGGAAAAGCTCTACCACGATATACCCGATGACCGCCCAGACCGCCGAACTACCCCGGCTGTAAGCCATACCCGTGACCCCGAGCAGCAGCCAGGCACTTCGCCCGGAGACCACCGCCGAAAGGGCTATGACGAAGCGGTTCATCTTGCGGCCGCCGATAAAAAACTCGCTGATCCCCTCCGAAGAAAAGCGGGAGGAGTAGATCCCAATCCCAACCAGCAGTAACAGGTACCCGATAAACGCCCCAACCGCATACTCATTTACCGCTATCGATACAACCTGTGTCTCTTCCAACGTACCTACTCTTTTTTTGATTTTCGGGCCAGCCATACCCCAAATAGTATAATGGCCGCAGGCACTGCAAACATCATTAAATAGAATAAACCCATTGCAACTCTGATTGATTTGTTACGTACGATGATCCGAATTGAGAGTAGTAACCTTGCGAGCTTACAAAGAAAACTCCAGTTATTACCTCTCGTAACGGATTGAAACCCTATCCAATATCCATCACAGTAAGGAGGACCGGAGGAATCCGGGCCTCCTTTTTTTATGGAAAAATACCCATCTGTTCGTACATAATGCCCACTTTTTCGATCGCATCCACAAATGCAGCCGTGCGCAGATCGATATTGTGTTTTTTCCTGAGTTCATTTATTTCGCGGTAGGCGTTAACCATCGTCTCCTCCAGTCCGGAGTCCACCAACTCAGCTTCACCCGCTCCGCTGGCAAGCGTTTGCAGTTCATGCTCGGTAAAGGTTCGGTCCGATAAGCTTTCCACCACTCGCAGAATTTTGCGGTAACTGGTTTCTTCAGCCCGTTTTTCAAGCCTGCCAAACCGGACGTGGGAGAGGTTTTTCAGCCACTCGAAATAGGATACCGTGACCCCCCCGGCATTCAGGTAGTTGTCCGGGATGATCAGCGCTCCCCGGCTTTTAATAATTTCGTGGGCCTCCGAAGTGGTGGGACCGTTGGCGGCCTCGGCGATGATTTTGGCCTGGATATTATTAGCATTGCCGGCATTAAGCTGGTTTTCAAGTGCCGCGGGAATC
>JAWVZC010000202.1:0-7769 GCA_033722415.1 Balneolaceae bacterium
GCATAATCATTTATGCAATAATGAACAAATGTTCATTAAGCGGTCTTACGGCTGACAACAGGGATGAGCCGGAAATGACCGCGAACTGTTTAACCCAAAGGGATGTAGGAAATTATGACTGATATAGGCACTGCACGCCATCTTTCCGGCAAATCGAAGAGTAACGGGCGCACTTCCATGCAAATCTGGAACGGACTGCGGAAGGGAAGGCAGGAAGACCTTTCCAAGCTGTATCACAAATACTACTGGCATCTGTACAAGTACGGAATCAATATCGTACACCAGAAAGAGTTGATCCGTGACTGTATCCAGGAGCTGTTTCTTTCGCTGTGGGATCATCACGAGGCACTGGATCATGCCAGGTCGGTAAAATCATACCTGTTTTGTTCGCTCAGACGCAGAATTTTCCGAAAACTGAAAAAGCAAAAGAACCGGTACAAGCGGAACCGCGAATATATTACGGATTATACCGAGGATTCTGCAGATGTTATTGAACTTATCGAGGAGCTTGAACTAAGGCGACAGAAACGCGACAAGCTGGAAAAGGCGCTGGATACCCTGACAAGTCGCCAAAAGGAGATCATTAAGCTGAAATATTACGAGGGGCTTTCCAGTTCCGAGATCTCCTGCCTGCTGGATATCAATAAACAGAGTGTTTACAATCACGTTTCCGTGGCCATTAAGAAAATGAAACAGTCGGTCGGATCGGGTACCCGCCTGCCGGTCCCCGCGGAGTAGCTCTCTGTGTCTGCCGCCTAACTTCGACTACCGGCACTGTCTGCCCGCCGTTATCGCCTGCAGCAGGGCCAGGATCTGTTTGTCGATAAACCGATGGCTAATAATATCGGTGACTGTCGCCTGATGGTTAAGAAATAAGGGTGAAACATCCAGGTCGGGCAGCAGCGTAGCAACCCATTGTAGACAACTGTTATGGCATATATCCACTCCGGCAAACCAGGCAACATCCGGTTGGTAAACTGCCGGGCCAATTTCAACTCCAGTGTCGGTCAGCCGTATCAGCCCGACTTTTTAATCCCACCTGTTTGTACTGCAGCCGGCGCATGTTTTGGTATTGCGGTGGCGTGCTTATGACCGATTGGAGTGGGTACTTGCTGGATATGGCCTCTGGACCAGGTATGTAACTTCATCTCTCCCCACGCAAGTGTAAAATTGTGGTAAGAACCTTTCCTATGATGAGTTTGCTGACGATACGTTCGATACCATGACCGTCACTTACTCGATGGAGGATTACGTCATAAGCTGGCAGCATACCACGGGTGGGCAGGCCGGTCCTTACAGCTAAAACTATGGGGTCGGGTTTGTAGAAAATCGCGGTATCATCGTGGCGGATCGCAGCGAATGGCGGGTCATTCCTGGTATCAGCAGGGATCGCTTTGGTGATGACCCTCTGGAGTCTCAAATATTCCAGCACCCGGAGTTCAGTGAGGATGCCCACGCACGGTATATCATAAACTGCATTAAAAACAAGGGAAACAACGAGCTGTCCGCGGAAATAGGGGGGGTAAATGTCGCATAATATGTCCATCTTGGGAACATTACAGCCCGATCCGGAGCATCAAGTATCAAATGGGATGATAAAAAACCGAAGGTGAGCAATCATTCGGATGCCAATGATGTTATAAGTACCAATTATTGCGAACTGTGGAATTGGCCCGGAATCCAGGTCAAAACTATTTCAGAATCTGCAATTATGCCACAATGGTAACGATACTGCTACAAAAAACAATGAATCATTTATCATTTTGTATGCTCCTGGTAATTTCCTTCCTGATTGCTAACTGTACCAGCAGGGAACCATCACGCAGTGAGCAGATTCAGCAGATTGTGGAAAGGGGAGCATTGTTGGCGCGAAAACACTGTGCTTCATGTCATGCTTTTCCCGAACCAGGAGTGCTGCCAGGGGAGATCTGGGAAAACCGGGTACTGCCCAATATGGGCCGGAGGCTGGGTATGAGCCGGCATACATTTATGAGAGAGTACCCGCAAATCGAACCCGTTATCAGGCCGGATTCCCAGCTGATATCCCAGGCGGAATGGAATATGATTGTCAGTTATTACCTGGTGGAATCCCCCGACAGTCTGCTGGTTGAAATTCCGGAATATCCCGTATTGTCTGCCTGGAATTTTGAAACCGCGGAACCGCTGAACAGTGCCAATTTATCATCCGTCATCAGTTATCTTGGAGTCGATTCACTAACGCAAACACTGATCGTCGGTGATGCCCTCACCAACCGGCTGCATTTCCTGAATCCCGATTTCACCCCGCAAAAAAACATCGAGTTCACCAGCCCGGTTGTGGATATCGACCGAAATGCAAATGGAATATTTGCAACACTGATCGGTATTATGGCCCCGAATGATGAACGGGAGGGGCAGATTGTGAAAATCAACCGGCAGCAAACGGGCTACAAGGTACTGATCGACAGCCTGCGACGGCCGGTTCATACCCGTATTCATGACTTCGACCGGGACGGTTCCAGCGACTATCTGGTGTGTGAATATGGCAATAACCTGGGACAGTTGTCGATACACTACGGAAGTACTGACGGCAGTTTTACCAAAAAAACAGTTATTGCCAAGTCGGGGGCGGTAAAGACCATTTTGACGAATTATGATGGGGAGGGTGGGATCGACATGTTGGTGCTGTTTGCCCAGGGAGATGAACGTATTGACCTGTTTCTGAACCGCGGTGACCGACACTATGAACGCCGGACCCTGCTGCGATTTCCACCTCAGTATGGCAGCTATGATCTGCAGTTTACCGATATTGACGAGGACGGCCGGAACGAGTTGCTGTATATGAATGGCGATAACGGAGATTATTCCAACATCCTCAAACCGTATCACGGGTTCAGGATATTTGATCGGGATGGCAGTGGGGAATATGTTCAGCGATTTTTCTTCCCTATGCACGGAGCCTCTACAATGGAGCTCGCCGATATCGACAGGGATGGCGACCGGGACATTGCCCTCACTTCTACCTTCCCCGGGGAAGGAGAAAAAGCCGGTCCGGGGGTGATCATCCTGGAGAATCAGCGCATGGGGAAAGAACTTGATTTTAAACCCTACCAGGTTGACCGGTCGCTGGGCAGACCCTGGACGCTGGTCGAATCGTTTGATGCCGATCGCGACGGCGATCTCGATCTGGTGGCGGCATCGATGCACATGCTCAGTTATGTCTACTTCAAACGGGGAATAACATCGCAGGTAGACACTACAAGCTCACTGCTGCTGTTGGAAAACCTGCGTAGGAACCAGTAGTAAAACCGCAAATAAAGAGTTCGGAATATGTTTGGATAAAGATACGGGTACCGGCAGCAAACAGTCGTTTATATCGTGGATTTATTCCCAAACGGGGGAAATCGGACCTGGCACAAATCCCATAGGCGGAACCAATTGAATAAAAAAATTATAACTGGAACGCCTTTAACGGGTTAAAAAGTAGCCTTTATGTCAACCTGAACATGTTTCAGGATCTGGCAAGGCTGCTGCCGCTGATCGTGGCATGCAACAGATCAACGCTTAGTGCCACCACGAGATTTCCAATAGCAGTCTGAATCCGGGATGACACAGAGGACATTCCCTGATTCGTTGCCATCTATTCTAACCACCAAACGCGTAACTGAAGTAACTGGATATGAATTACCCTCCTGTTTACCACAGATTTCGGCAGGAGGAAAGAATGATATTCAGGAACATAACAGTGAAACGATTACATGAACAAACAGAAAGCAGGTTCGATGGATAAAAAGTATCCCGCGAAACGTCGAGTCAACTTTGTAATCCTAAGAGGTAATACCAAAAAAATGGTGCCCATGTTAACAAATAAATTAACAGCTACCCTCTTATCTTTATTTTTTTTATCACTTTTCGTTGGTTGTTCTGGTGGAAATGAGCCCCACAAAAAACCCAATATTTTGTGGATCTCCGCCGAGGATATCGGTCCCGCCCTGGGCGCCTACGGCGATCAGTTTGCGAATACTCCCAACCTGGACCGCCTGGCCGAGCAGGGCATTCTCTATCGCAACGCCTACGTCCCAGCACCCATTTGCGCCCCGGCGCGATCTTCGATTATTACCGGCATTCACGCTACCACACTGGGCACCCAGCATCTGCGCTCTGAGATCCCCATCCCGGAGGAGATACAAACACTCCCGGAATACCTGAAAAATGCGGGGTACTTCACCACTAACAATTCCAAAACCGATTATAATTTTGATCCCACCGGCCGCTGGGACGAAAACGGCGGGGAGGCCCACTGGCGAAACAGGCCGAATGATACGCCGTTTTTCAGCGTGTTCAACTACGGTATTTCGCACGAGGGCCAGGCCAATAAATCGAATCCCGAAACCGACTCGCTGCTGGCCAACTTTGAGCAGCGGCAGGACCCGCAGGAACTTACGCTGCCCCCTTACCTGCCCGAGACGCCCGAAATGCGCCGCATCTGGGCGCGATATTATGACTTGATCACCCTGCTCGATAACAAGGTCGGGGACCTGCTCGGCCAGCTGGAGGCCGACGGGCTGATGGAGGATACCATCATCGTGTTTTGGTCGGACCACGGCTACGGCCTGCCCCGCTACAAGCGCTGGCCCTACAGGAGCGGCCTGCACGTGCCGCTGATCGTTCGGGTCCCGGAAAAGTTCCGGCATCTTGTTGAGTTTGATCCCGGTACCGAAACTGACCGGCTTGTGAACCTGGTGGACCTGGCCCCGACCATGCTTTCGCTGGCGGGTGCAGAAATCCCGGAAACCATGCAGGGGAGGGCATTCCTGGGCGATTTTAAAACCGAACCCCGGGATCATATGGTGGCCACGCGCAGCCGGGCCGATGATATTTACGAAGTGTCACGAACAGTAATTGACGAGCGCTACCTGTACGTGCGCAACTACCTGCCCCACCAGCCCTGGACACAGGACGCGATCATTTTTGGGGAAGGCAAAGCCAGCTACCGGGAGCTTCTGCGCGTGCGCCGTGAGGGCGAGCTCCCGGAGGCCGCCAGGGAAATGTTCGAGCCGAAACCCACAGAAGAGCTGTACGATCTGCAGGAGGATCCCTGGGAGCTGAACAACCTGGCCGGATCGGAGGAACACCGGGATAAGCTGAAGCAGATGCGCGTGCGCCTGGAAGACTGGATAATGGAAACGCGCGATACCGGCTTTCTGGCCGAGGCCGAAATGATGATCCGATCGGAAGGAAGCACGCCGTACGAGATGGCACAGGATCCCGCGCGGTACCGGCTGGCCGATATCAAGGCGATGGCCGAAAAGGTGGGGGATCCCGACGTTCCGGAGCGGCAGTTCCTGGGTGGCCTCGGGGCCGAGGATAGCGGCGTACGCTACTGGTCGGTAATGGGGCTCTTGGCGCGTGCGGATCTTGGCAAAGAAGTTTCAGGGCAGGGTGTAGCTTCACTGCAATCAGCCTTGCGTGATGATTCGCCCGCGGTGCGGATCCGTGCGGCGGAGGCCCTTTGTCTGCTGGAGGAGTGTTCGGATCAGGCCCTGTCGGTGCTTTCGGAGAACCTGCTGGATCACGACCGTCCCACCGTATCGCTTCAGGCGGCCATCAGTATCCGCCGCATCGGTGATCGCGCCAAACCGATTGTACCCGCCCTGCAGCAGGTCCAGGAAAAATACACCGGTGACAAGGGTCCGGGCCGCGGCTACAGCAGCTGGTCGTACCCCATGTTCATCGGGTTTGCGGTGGACCAGGCCCTGGAAAACTGCGGGATTCCGTGGCGGGATTAATGTTGAATTTAATGACCTGGACAGGTACCGGAGTCATAAGACAGGGTATCGGCAACAACCGGATTTTCGTATCTGTAAGAAAAATATGATCGATGAAATAGGTATCACTGCAAATAATTTTTTTGATCATTATAGACAGGGTGGCTTTATTAGAGAAGTATTTGTCGGGAATTAAACGGTTACAATAGCAAACACAAGGAGAAGTATCGATATGGCAGAACAATCTAGCTCCAGACGAGATTTTATCAAAACATTAACTGCGGGAACGGCGGGAATGACACTAGGCCTCAGTGCCAAAAGCTATGGCAATATTATGGGGGCCAACGACCGTATACGGGTTGGTATCATCGGAATCGGCCGCCAGGGGCGCGGACTCATGGGGAATGTGCTGAGCGAAGATGACGCGGAAGTCGCAGCTCTTTGCGATGTGTACAAGCCGAACCTGGAGTTTGCGGCAGCCCGGGCACCGGATGCCTACACGCACAACGATTTTCGCGGGCTGCTGGATCGCAACGATATCGATGCCGTGGTCATCGCCACACCCGATCACTGGCACGGGCTGAATACGATCATGGCATGCCAGGCCGGAAAAGACGTGTATGTTGAGAAACCGCTTTCACGATATATCTATGAAGGCCGCAAGATGGTGGAAGCCGCCCGGGCCAACGACCGGGTGGTACAGGTGGGGACCATGCAGCGATCGGGACGGGTCTTCCAGGAGGCGGTCGAGATTGTGCAGTCCGGCGATCTGGGCCCGATCAGCTTTGTGCGTACCTGGAACTACGGTAACGCCTACCCGGACGGCATCGGTAGCCCTGAAGATGCGGCCCCTCCTGCGGGACTCGACTGGGATCTCTGGCTGGGTCCGGCCCAAAAGCGCCCGTTCAATATCAACCGGTTTGGGGTAGTGCTGAATGAGGAGATGCAGTATCAGCGCTGGGCCAGTTTCCGCTGGTTCTGGGACTACGCCGGCGGCATGATGACCGACTGGGGCGTGCACCTGCTGGATATCGTGCAGTGGGCAATGGAAGAGTCTTCACCTGAGACTATATCAACGACCGGCGGTAAGTTTCATATTCAGGATAACCGTGAAACACCGGACACGATCTCGGCCTCCTACCAGTATTCCGATTTTGTATGTACCTACGAAAACCGGGTCTGCAACAGCAAGCCTAACGACGGGAACGGGTACGGCATCAGTTTTCACGGCACGGAAGGGACGCTCTTCGTGGATCGGGGCAAGCTGCAGCTTACTCCGGAGCCGGGCAGCAAGCTGGAACCGCTGAATATGGAGGTGGAAGAGAACGCCCGCGCCAAGCATGTGCGTAATTTCCTGGACTGCATCAAATCGCGAAACAAACCGATCTGTGATGTCGAAATTGGCCACCACTCAACGGTGACCGCCCATCTGGGGAATATTGCACTTCGATCAAATTCACGCATTGAATGGGATTCCCGGCGGGAACAGGCCAGGAATAATCCCGATGCCAATGAACTGGTAAAAGGGTTTTATCGCGAACCGTGGACCGTTTAACTATGTATCAAATACCAATAAACAATCAACCAAAACCAATCCAGGAAAGTGTCAGATTTACATCGAAAAGCATTTCTAAAAAAACTTTCTTTGCTTGTCGGGGCTGCGGGTGTTGCATCCTGGGGATCCGAAAAAATGAAACCGGAAGCGGCTGACGGTCTTCCATTTTCGACTTCCCGAAACGTTTCATCCGTTGATACCAGAACGATCTATCTCTGGGATGAGGATTCCAAAAACAACGGCAGCAACCCGGAGTACCGGCCCAAAATCACCATCTATACCCCCAGTCTGCGCGGTGATGAACAACCCCAAAAAGCAGCCGTGCTGGTATGTCCGGGCGGGGGCTACCACGGTCAGGCTCCGCACGAAGGAGAGCCGTTCGCTCGCCTGTTTGCCCTGCACGGCATGGTAAGTGCCGTGTTGACCTACCGTGTGCACCCCGATCGTTTTCCCGGTCCCTACGCCGA
>JAWVZC010000203.1:0-7751 GCA_033722415.1 Balneolaceae bacterium
ACTTAACTGTTTCAGAGATGATTCGAGCGCACGCACCGTGAAATCGGCCAGCTCATAGTTGAGCGAATTGTAGTAATACACATCAAAATGTGCCGACTGGATATATTTCCATTCAAAATTACTGTACTGCACCCGGTTTTTTCCGAACCCAAAATACTGTGCCTGGGCGATACCGGTCGTTATACAGAACAGAAGGGAAAAAAGTAGGACCAAACCGCAGGCATACAGGATATCCGCCCGCGTTTTTATTCCGATACCTGCCTGTGTGTTAACGAATTGCATTGTTCATATCACCTTTTACATTGGTAACGGCCCAACGGGCCTCCCCGCTGAGCCGTCTAACTTCTTCTCTCTCTGACTAGTCAGACAACCAGGAAAGAGGGTTCCTATTTTTTCAGCTCTTTTCTCATTGAGCCAAATCCTTTTTGGATATCCTTCCAAAGCTTTTCGGTATCTTTCTTTACCTCCTTGAACGCTTCATCACCTGTTTCCTCCAGCTTGGCCATTTTCTCCCGGAGCTGATCGCGTTTGGTTCTGAGCGAAGCCAGGTTTTTGGAAATGTTCTCCCTTATTTTCTGCACCTGTTTGTCACTTTTCTTCTCCAGTTCCTTAAGCTCCTTGTCCCATTCTTTCAGCTGACCGGAAAGCTTATCGATATACTCCTGTCTCTTTGAAGTTACCTTCTTGCCGGTTTTTGCGCTGACTGCTTTTTTCTCTTTCTCTTTTGGTCGATCCATCATATTCTCCTTTAATGTTGATTATTGGTTAGGCAGCATGTTCTTTAAGACTCTCATCCCATATGGATTTGATATCTTTCGGCATCGAGGCGTAGATATCATTCAATTCCCCCTTGCTGATATGGTCATTCAAAACCAGCAATACCGCCTTGAAGACCTGTTCCGGGGTAAAATCGGATGCCGGCCCCATGCCCTCCTCAATACGATTCAGCATCTCATCCAGATGGAATTTCTCCGGTTTGTTACTCAGCTGGTATCCCTCGAAAAAAAGGCCGCGAAGCAGCATCGGAAGCTGTGCCGATAACTGGAACGCCTCTTCCGTAATCGTGCGATCCCTGATAACATGGAGAACGCTGCGCAGTGCATTGAAGGCCCAGTCTTTTCGTTCGGTATGGTCTAGGTGTGTCGCCACCTCGTCGATCCATTGCCCGGTTTCAACGAGGTACTTCTCAAGATTCACATTTACTCTGTTTTCCATTGTAAGATCCCCTCGTTTATTGTGTCTGGTGTTAGTATCGGTTTTCCTTCGCTCCGGCTTCTCTTCTTTCGGAAGCCGTTCAAACCAGTGAAGTTCTTTTTTGGGATTGCTCATGATTACACCTCCAAACGGGTTATTTGCCACGGTGTCCGCTTTGATGTTTTACCCTGGTATATAGATATCGAAATTACCGGTTCATTGTAGTAGAGGAATACCCATCATTACTTGAAGGCCAAACCACTACAATATCGGACCCAGCGTGGCAGCGGGTTACTCGTCATAGTCGGTCTGACCGGTCTCACTGGTCACCTTCTGGTTGATCTCTTCCGCATGCCGTATCTGTCCGCCCAGGTACCCGGTATATGCCAGGGAAATTGCCGTAATCACTCCGAAAACAGCGATACTCCAGAGCAGTGAACGCAACTTCCGGGCACGTATCCGCGCCATTGCAAGCCCGGCAATCCCGCCGATTCCCAGCACAATCGTCAGCCATTTGGAGAGTTCGGCTGCCTCTTCATGATCCTCGATGGTATCGTGCGAAACGGACGCTATCTCTTCCACGATTTCCTCGGCCTCCTCGCCGGACTGTACCACTGCGAGCACCGAAAGTCCCGCCAGGAGAAAACCGAACAGGGCTACTTTCTGAACTCCATCGTTCCTGGTATACATGCCCCATAGAAGCACAAAAACGGATGCCACGATCAAAAAAACCGGGAGATGATTAATCAACAGGTGCAGGTGTGCAGCGTTCATCGTCGTCCATGATTGTATTTTGTGAATATTTCAGTAACATCGTCTGCCCTTCTTTTCCATGCCATAACAGATGATATGGATGGAAAGCACCCCGATTTAAACGAGGAGTATGCAATCTCAATTCACCATTCTGCCTTTTCTCCACCCTCTCCATGCCGGGAACCCGTCCTGGTCCCGCAGCTGCAGGGTCATCTCTCCCCTTGTCACCCTGGCGG
Organism: Balneolaceae bacterium; assembly: GCA_033722415.1. GTDB lineage: Bacteria > Bacteroidota > Rhodothermia > Balneolales > Balneolaceae > JAMQKA01. Next base: position 2,184 of record JAWVZC010000203.1, read on the forward strand.
CCACTACCGCCGGTTCATCATTGAACGTTATGCGTGATCCAACCACTGTCACACGGTCCCCTGCTTTGAAGGGGGCCTGCCTCTCAACATACCATGCCGGACCAAGGTGTACCGGCACCAACCCCTCTTCAGTTTTAACCACCAGGTGAACACCATGTATTCGGGAACCGGTATTTTTCCGTATATACACGATTTCAGACACTTCGCCCTCGATGGTTTCAACGGTGCTGGGATTGTACGGCCGGTTATATTGATCGGGGGTTCCCTGCCCCATTCCCATTCCCCTCTGAGCCCACAGCAACGAGACATCTGCAAAGCCGAAAAGTAGCAACAGTAACAGAATTGTTTTGTTTGGCATGAAGGAACCTCCCTGTGATTACATCAATAGTGAATAATTCTGTTTGTCATTTTCATAGCTTCAGGCTCCATCCCATTCCCATGTAGAAATCGGCTGACGATTCACTCAGTCCCGCCGAAAGGGAACCGTTCAGCGAAAGGCGCTCGGAAGCGAAATAGCCGATCCCCACCGACAGGGTCACCGGAGGATCATAATCTTCAATAATTTCGGTATACCCGTTCAACGTGCTATTGACCATTGCTTTTCCGTCGGCTATGGATCTGCTGATACCGATACCGTAACTGACTGGATTTTTCAGTTCCAGATCAGGAAGATCACCGAACCACCATTTCATCAGATTCAGATAGACAAGATAATGGTTGATTCTTCGGGTGCCGGAGATGCCCAGGCCAACATCCCATTCCCCGGTACCGAACCCGTTGGAGGGATCCGCAAATGGTATCTTGAGGCCTGAATTCAAAAGAACCCTGGTATCTCCGGCAGGAGTATCGTATATCCTGAAGCTGGCGTAGATATTGGGATCACCGAAGCTCGACTCCGCATAGGTGCTGGTATCCGGTATCGGGATGCTGTTTTTACGTTGCAGTACCGGCACCGGATTGTCCAGGACCGCCTTGTTTCTTCCGCTACCGTTACCATTCCCATGCATACCGCCCCCACCTTGGCCAGGCCGGTTACCCGTGGAATCTCTCAGCGCTCCATGCTGAGGTCCACCGGTGGGGAGACTGCCCGCGGCACCATAGGTAATCCACGGAGAGTTTTGTATGATATAGGGGAGGGAGATTGAGACCGACGTACGATCACCACTCCAGCCAAGTCCGTTGGACAGAGAAAAGCTGGAGGTCGACTCATCAAAAAAATAGGAGCCGGCAGCGAATTGCAGGCTCCCGTTGTAGGTTACCTGCTGTGACTGCGCGCTACCGGCACTCCCGGTTATAAACGCCAATCCAAGCAGCGTCCCGAATATTGATGAGCACAGATATGGTGTTTGTTTACCCACTCAATTCTCCTGATATCAGGGGTTCTTTTTTACCCATTTATTTCCAGGTGTATTGAACCAGCTACTGGTCCGGATCCGGAATCTGGGCCTTGGTTTTATTCTGCTCACTCAGTCGGTCCCGAATACGCTCCATGGTTTGTACGGCCTCCTCGGCCTGCCCGGTCATCTCATTCAGGTGCTGGCGAAGCCGTTCCATCTGTTGTTCCATTTCACGATCCTGCATCATCTGCTTATCCTGCATCATCATGTTGCAGCGTTCCGCGGTATTTTTCATGGTGCCCAGGGTCAACCCCAGCTGCTCGCTGAACCGGTGCATATGTTGAAACTGGTTCCGCACCTGCTCGTTCTGCGCCTGCTGCATATTACGGTTCATTTCCCGGTTCATTGCATGGGTGCGTTCCTGCAGCTGGTTCATCCGCTGCATCATCTGCTGCATTTGTTGCATCTGCTGCTGTTGTTGCTGCTGTTGCTGGCCCTTTTGCTGGGCAACTGCCGGTACCGACAGCATCAGCATCAATACAATCGCAGATAACATCTTCACTGCTCTTTTCATGATATGTCCCCTTGATTTATACTAGATTGATGTTTTAACGGGTTTAGCGGTCAAGAAGTAGCCTTTATGTCATCCTGAACTTGTTTCAGGATCTCGTAAGGCCGCTGCCGTTGATCTCAACATGCAACAGATCAGCGCTCAGTGCCACCGCGAGATTTCCGACAGCTGTCGGAATCCGGGATGAAACAGAGGCTATTTCTCGGTTCTTTGCCATCTGATCTAACCGTTAAACGCATTGTTTTATACCGATTGTATGTTAACCAATTGTTATTTCTCAGATTAACATGGAATCCTTAATCGGATGTAACTCAGATTCGTGTCGGGTTGTAGGCATTACTACTACACGCGTGAGCGATTCCACATACCGTTAAACTATGTAATTGTTTGTCATTTAACCTGCATTTCTCTCAGACGTTTTTTCTGAAACCAGATTACATTATGACGTACCTTATGGTAATGGCCGAAATAATAGATCAATGCGTAACCGGCTGCGATATCAGTGGAAAAGGCAGCCTAACAAGGTATTCATCAAAAAGTCATACTTTCTCCTTTCTGATGGTGGGATTGTTCCTTTTTTTGTGATCAAATCCCCGAAAGAATTTGGGACTAACGAAGTGATCACCCACAAAATCACCGGCGGGGTTTTTATTTTTTGGGTATCAGGAATTAGTTATCTGTTGTTATTTCAGTGAGCTAATAACCAGCAATAAATAAGTAACCTCCATTTTCCGCTACACTGCCGGTGCGGCTCAGAAATCAAAGGCCGGGAAAAGAAAAATCCAGGGATCTCTGGCACCCTCAAATCCGGAATCTCCCTGCAGCTGATTCCGGTAAAATCACGTGGTGTAAATAAACAAGAGCCTGTTTGAAACCTCACGAAGAACAATATCCGGGGATTTTCTGGTGACTTTTTTGGTCGCTCAAAAAATGAACGTCCGTTATTAAGTATAAGCTATTTTTTTTACAACCAGGATCCTACCTTGGCTTACTGAGACCGAAGAAAGGCATGAGTTTTGGGGACAGTAGCCAAATTGCCTGCATTTATTATTCATATAAATACCTCTGATTCATTGGCAGCCAATGAAATAATATTGGCGTGAGGATATCCTAATTACTATTAGGCGCTCTGTACGATTTCTCCCTACATGCTTTCGGTGGTGCCCCCCACCGGTCTTTTTTTAGTTCCCCCCTATTATCAGGTAAGATGTTTGGGAATCGCGCGTTCTTAAAACAGCAAACAAACAGTTATTGCAACGTATCAGAAAGATGAAAACTACCAGCCAGACAACACCCTTTTCCGAACTAATACAACAGGATCACCCGGTACTGGTCGATTTTTATGCCGACTGGTGCGCGCCCTGCAAGATGATGAACCCCATCCTTAAAAAGCTGAAACACGAGATGGGAGATCAGCTGACCATTATCAAGATCGATACAGAGAAGAACCCGGAAGCAGCCATACGATACCAGGTGCGCGGCATCCCGACGCTGATCCTGTTTAAAGGCGGGGATATATTGTGGCAGCATTCCGGAGTTGTGCAGCTTCCGCAGCTGACATCGATAATCTCTCAGAAGATAGGGTCCAAGTAGATCTGGATTATTAAACACCTCTACTGGCAGGTATTCGCGATCTGGTGAAAAAGACCGCCATGTAACGCTGCTGTAGAAATCTTGACTGAGATGCAGGGAATGGTGCTTTGTGATCCCGGATTTTTTGCCGGTGACCAGTCTATAAATAATTTACTTGTACCTCCCACGACAACGGTCTGTGTGCTGAGTTACGGGATCTTCGGTGTTTATCCTGCAGTCATGAGCCATAGATCATGGCTTTCGGGCCAGGGCGTAGATACCGGTGCCCCAGTCATTGGCACCCACCATATCGAGCCGCATCAGCAGCAGGGAAAGGGGAAGTACAGGCAGATAGTAGAGGGCCAGCAGCGGCAGGGCCCAGAGATTTATTGTATTCAGCAGCAGCATCGGCTGTTTGATCAGCATCACCCACGCAACATGGCCCGGCTTTCCGTAGGTGTAGTTGACCTCGACCGGTTCCAGGCCCGCCCGCTCTATTTTGGCCGTGATATCTTCTTTTGCATAGCCGGTTCGCGCATGTTCTCCCACAAAACTGTCCTCGCCTCCGGCGTCCTGCTCAGAGTGGTGGGATGGAGAATGCATCAGGAAATAGCCCCCCGGTTTCAGGGCCCGCGCCAGGTTGGCAATCGCTTTTTCATCCTCCGTTATATGTTCGAGGACATCTATGCAGATCGTGAAATCAAACTCCTCCTGGTACTCTATGTCCAGGAGATCGCGTTTTTTGAACCTGATCTTGTCCCGCCGGATCTGATCCCGGAAATAGTCCCGGCAGTCTTCGATATAATCCCGCTTTACATCGATACCCTCGATGCGAATATTGTCAAACGATGTGAGCAGGAAACGGTCGTATTGGCCAAACCCGGTTCCGGCATCGAGCAGGTGCCATTCTCCCCGGTTGTCAAACGGCCGGGCATACTCCCTGATTAGCTTCCGCACATACCAGCTGCGCAGGAAAAAGAGATCGAGCAGTTTGTAGAAAAGGGTTCGCAGAAATGACGAACGGCGAATAATGGCTGCAAAACGGTCTTTTACCGGGTCGTAGGCTATTTTACTCATACCAGTTGGAGATCGTTATACCCTGTCTTTGATGTTCGGCTTTTTGTGCTCTCCCCGGTTTCGGTTGATCAGTTCTCCCAAAAAACCGATAGAGAAGAACTGGGCCCCCAGTACCATCAGCATGACACCGAGCAGCAGCAGCGGCCGGCCGGAAAGAAAGACGCCGAAAAATATTTTCGCAGCCGCAAGATAGGCGTTGATCAGTCCGCCAATCACCAGGAAAACAAAGCCCAGGGTACCGAAAAAATGCATCGGCCGCTGTAGGTAGTTGTTGATAAAAACGAGGGTCAGAAGGTCGAGAAACCCGTTCATAAAGCGGGAAAGCCCGAACTTGGTCTCCCCGTACTTGCGCGGGTGATGCTGTACCACCTTTTCGGTAATCCGGTTGTATCCCTCCCACCTGGCCAGCAGCGGAATGTAGCGATGGAGCTCGCCGTACAGGTATATGCTCTCGACAACCTCGCGGCGGTACGCCTTCAGGCCGCAGTTGAAATCGTGCAGGTCGATGCCGGTCACGAACGACGTAACCTTGTTAAAAAATTTGGAGGGTATGGTTTTCGAGATCGGGTCGTGCCGCTCCTTTTTCCACCCGCTGACCAGGTCGTAGCCCTCCTCCAGCATGCCGATCATCTCCGGTATCTCATCCGGGTCATCCTGCAGGTCGGCATCCATTGTAACCACAAACCTGCCGGCTGCACGTTCAAAACCACTCTGCAGGGCCGTACTCTTCCCGTAATTCCGCTGAAAACGGATGCCACTTGTATTATTGAATGTGGAGCTCAACTCCCGGATAACATCCCAGGAGCCGTCCTCGGAACCGTCATCGACAAATATAACTTCATAGGTGTATCTGCCGTCGAGTGCCTCCCGTACCCCGCCGTTCAGCTCAGCCAGCGACTGCACCTCGTTGTAGACCGGGATCACGATGCTTACGGTGCACCCTGTTTCTTTTGTATCTTGATCAGCCAAAATGCTTGAAAGTTACCCTGCAAAAAGTTAGATATAACCTAG
>JAWVZC010000204.1:0-7740 GCA_033722415.1 Balneolaceae bacterium
AACATTTCAGATAACGGTACTTTTGCCGTGACAACGGAACCTTCGGGGTTATTGTCCATCTTGCCGATAATTCCCCGGCGCCCGTTGAGGTCTCCGATCACATCACCCATGTACTCTTCAGGCGTGATGATCTCCACATCCATGACCGGTTCCAGAATGGTTGGCTTGGCTTTGCGTGCCGCATTTCGGAACCCGAGCTTGGCACACAGTTCAAAACTGAAGGCATCGGAATCCACATCGTGGTAAGATCCATCGAACAGCCGGAATCCCACATCCTCCACCGGGTAGTCGGCCTGGATACCGCCTTTCATGGCGGCCTTGAAGCCTTTCTCCACAGCGGGAATGTATTCGCGCGGGATGTTTCCACCGACGATCTCATCGATAAACATGAATCCTTCATCCACGCTTACCTTGTTATCGTCTTCCTCGTACTGGTCTTCGAAGTACTCAAGAGGTGCAATCTCAAACTCCATGTCCGCAAACTTCCCGCGGCCACCTGTCTGTTTCTTGTAGGTTTCGCGGTGGGTAACATTGGTGGTAATCGTTTCACGATACGATACCTGCGGTTTACCGACGTTTGCCTCAACCTTGAACTCACGCTTCAGACGATCAACAATGATTTCCAGGTGAAGTTCACCCATACCGGCAATGGTTGTCTGGCCGGTCTCCTCGTCGGTCTCAACCTGGAATGTAGGATCCTCTTCCGCCAGTTTTACCAGGCCGGTGGTTAGCTTTTCGGCGTCAGCTTTTGATTTGGGCTCCACGGCAAGCTTGATTACCGGCTCGGGGAAGGTAATTTCCTCCAGCAGAATCGGGTCGTCGACATCGCAAAACGTATCGCCGGTACGCACTTCCTTGACACCAACAGCTGCCGCAATATCCCCGGCTCGTACCACATCAAGATCTTTCTTGTCATTGGCATGCATCTCCAGGATACGCCCCACGCGTTCGCGTTTGCCGGTGGTGGCGTTGTAGATATACGACCCTTTTTCAAGCTGACCGGAATAAACCCGGAAAAACGTCAGTTTACCGACATATTCATCGGTCATAATTTTAAATGCCAAGGCGGAAAACGGTTCGTCAACCCGCGGCGCCCGTTCCATTTTGATACTGTGATCTTCGGGGTCTTTTCCGGTTACCGGAGGAATATCGTACGGGCTGGGCATATACTCAACAATTTTATCGAGCAGGATTTGAATACCCTTGTTTTTCAGTGCCGAACCGCAGAGCACCGGCGTGATATCCTGTGCAACGGTTGCTTTCCGGATGGCATCCTCAATCTCTTCTTCGGTAATCTCCTCATCCATAAGGTATTTCTCCATCAGCGTATCGTTGTGATCCGCGATGGATTCAAGCATCTCCTTACGGTATTCTGCTGCATCCTCCTGCAGCTCTTCGGGAATCTCAATTTCTTCGTACTTGGCTCCAAGCGACTCGTCGTCCCAGACGATACCGCGCATATTGATCAGGTCTACCACACCGCGAAAAACATCTTCACGGCCGATTGGGATTTGGATCGGTATCGGGTTGGCATTAAGCTTGTCTTTCATCTGCTTAATGACATTGTAGAAATCGGCCCCGGTCCGGTCCATCTTGTTAACAAACGCCATACGTGGCACATTGTACTTGTTCGCCTGGCGCCAGACAGTCTCCGACTGCGGTTGAACTGCTCCTACCGAACAAAAAACGCCGATTGCACCGTCCAGAACCCTGAGCGAACGCTCAACCTCAACGGTAAAATCGACGTGTCCCGGCGTATCAATAATGTTAATGCGATGATTCTTCCACTCACAATGGGTAGCGGCGGAGGTAATGGTAATACCACGCTCTTTCTCCTGGTCCATCCAGTCCATCGTAGCAGCACCGTCATGAACTTCACCCATACGATGGCTTCGACCGGTATAGTATAGAATCCGTTCGGTCACGGTAGTTTTACCAGCATCAATATGGGCCATTATCCCGATATTCCGGGTACGCCGTATCCGGTCCTGAATTTTGGGGTCGACTTGTTTGGTTGCTTGAGCCATAGTGTTACGTATATCGAAACTCTTAAGTGTTGTAAGTGATCCTGTGCCTACATGTTACTGTGCTTGCTCATCCACACGTTAACACCTGAACACACAATCACTTTTCAATTCTAAAATCTAAAGTGTGCAAAAGCCTTGTTGGCCTCGGCCATGCGGTGCACTTCATCCTTCTTGCGGACGGCACCGCCTTCATTGTTTGATGCATCCATCAGCTCGCGTGACAGTCTTCGTGCCATCGACTTATCATTGCGGCTTTTCGATGCGTTGATCAGCCAGCGCATGGCCAGCGAAGTACCGCGGTCGGGACGAACTTCCACAGGCACCTGGTAGGTAGACCCGCCTACCCTGCGGGAACGCACCTCTACGACCGGGGTGACATTCTCCATGGCCGACCGGAACACCTCAATACCTTCTTCTCCTGTTTTCTCCTCAATAATTTCAAAAGCCTGATAGAGAATCTTCCGTGCGATATTCTTTTTACCGTCTCTCATCAGGTTGTTAACAAAACGTGTAACCAGCTTGTCACCGAAAACCGGATCCGGTTGTACGGTTCGCTTTTCTGCTGTCTTTCTTCGCATATCAGTTCAGATTAAATTCTGGGTGACGAACAAGTTATTTCGGCTTTTTGGTACCGTAGAGACTGCGACCCTGCTTGCGATCTTCAACTCCGGCAGTATCGAGGGTTCCCCTGACAATGTGGTACCGAACGCCCGGCAGGTCTTTCACCCGGCCGCCGCGTATCAACACAATGCTGTGTTCCTGAAGGTTGTGACCCTCTCCCGGAATATAGGCCGTTACCTCCATTCCGTTGGTCAGCCGCACTCGGGCAACCTTTCGCAGTGCCGAATTCGGCTTCTTTGGAGTCGTCGTATAAACACGGGTGCAGACGCCGCGTTTCTGCGGGCACCCTTCCAAGGCAGGAGCAGTTGTCTTGCTCGTCTTGCTTTTTCTACCTTTGCGTATAAGTTGTTGAATTGTAGGCACGTTGTGGTCGTTTATTGAATATTCGGTCAAACAAGAGTTGCCAAAGGTAAGGATTCTGCGGTATTTTATGCAAGTAAATTCACTCGAATTCTTTATTAATTCCGCATTCTTGTAAATAAGGTGCATATCCAGCTGCACTCCGGTTCAATCTGCCGTAAATTAATGTGTAACTGATATAGATCAATATATCAATTGAAACTGACAGACCTGCCAAATCTCAATACTAAACGCCTGAAAGCTCTCTCGGAACAGGGGATTGAGAGTATCGGCGACCTGCTGCATCTGCTTCCCAGACGCTATCTCGATCGCACCACCGTGCTGCCGATCAGGAAACTCAGGGGGAAGGGAGAAGAGGTCACTGTAGTGGGCCGTGTGAAAAAGATCCGGCAGGCCGGGTACGGCAAGAAGAAACGACTGGAGGTCATAATTCAGGATGATACAGCTTCGATGAAAGGGGTCTGGTTCAAGGGGGTGCACTATTTCAAAAAATTCTTTACGGAGGGGGAAATCTACGCCTTTTTCGGCAAGGCAAAACGGTACGGACGGTATGTTTCGATGGCGCATCCCGATGTGGACAAGGTAGGCGATACGGATGATCTCCGGGATCTCACCCGTATCATGCCGGTCTACCCCGGTAGTAAATCGTTTTCCAAAACCTACATCACCAGTAAACTGATCAACCAGTGGCAGCGGGAGATCCTCAACAAAAAGCAGCCGCCGGAATTTATTCCTGCGCATATCTTAACAACATATGATCTGCCCGAACGGGCCGAGGCCTATCGTATGATCCACTTTCCCAAACATCAGCGGGAATACAAGAAAGCCCGGGAACGATTCAAGTTTGAGGAACTCTTCCTGTTTGAACTGAGCGTGGCCCGGATGAAACATATCATCATTGAAAAAAACAGCGGGCATCGTTTCTCCAGGATCGGGGAGCTGACCCGTACATTTTTTAATGAGGTCATTCCGTTTGAGCTTACCGACGGCCAGAAGAAGGCCCTTTCCGATATCAAGCAGGATGTGCGTTCCGGCAAACAGATGAATCGCTTGGTCCAGGGCGATGTGGGCTCCGGGAAGACCGTGGTGGCGATCGGTGCCATCCTTATGGCCATTGACAACGGCTTCCAGGCATCCTTTATGGCTCCGACCGAAATTCTGGCAGAGCAGCACTACCGCACCCTCAGCGAATACCTGGATCCGCTCGATATCAATGTTCGACTGCTGGTGGGGAATCAGAGGGCGCGGCTCAGAACCGATATCTTAACAGATGCAGAGGGTGGCAACTGCCATGTTGTGGTGGGTACCCACGCGGTTATCCAGGATGAAGTTGCTTTTCATAACCTGGGACTGGCTGTAATCGATGAACAGCACCGTTTTGGGGTTAAACAGCGGGCGGAAATCCTGGAGAAAGGCTCTCATCCCCACGTGCTGGTTATGTCAGCCACTCCCATTCCTCGCTCGCTGGCCATGACGCTCTACAGCGATCTCGATATCTCGGTTATCAAGGGACTGCCCGCCGGTCGAAAACCGGTAAAAACAGCGGTTCGTACCGATACCAAACGGCAGGATATCCACCGCTTCATGCGCGACGAGCTGGACAAGGGCGGGCAGGCGTATGTCGTATACCCGCTGGTGGAAGAATCGGAAGCGGTCGACCTGAAAGATGCCACTGCGGGTTTTGAAAATCTCCAGAAAACGTTTCCGGAATACACCGTGGGACTCTTGCACGGCCAGATGTCGTCGGAAGAGAAAGACCGGGTAATGAAGGCGTTTATCGACAATGAAATACAGATCCTGGTTTCCACCACCGTTATCGAGGTGGGCGTGGATGTGCCGAATGCTAACATCATGGTCATTGAACACGCCGAGCGATTCGGGTTATCCCAGTTGCACCAACTCCGCGGGCGTATCGGCCGGGGCGAGCGGCAAAGTTACTGCATTCTTATGCAGGGACAAAAAGTGAGCAGGGAGGGGCGTTACCGGCTGCAGACGATGGCGAGCACCAATGACGGATTCAAGATAGCCGAGGCCGACCTGAAACTCCGCGGGCCCGGCGATTTCCTGGGAACCAAGCAGAGCGGCCTTCCCGACTTCAAGGTGGCCGATATCGTTGAGGACCAGTGGATACTGGAGCAGGCCAAGACGGCCGCGTGGGAACTGATGGAGCGTGATCCCGACCTCCAGGAGGAGGTGCACCAGGAGTTAAAGAAGGTGTTCATCCCCTATTTTAAAGAAAAAGAGAAATTTTACGGGATGGGATAGGAATGAAGAATAGTGAACATCGAATATTGAATATAGAATGATGAAATGCAGTTAACCTTCACTGAGAGTAACATTTCTTTTATTCCGGGTTATCCTTAAAAAAATCGTGACGGGGCCGCGCTCCAAGTCCATTACGGTTGCTTAGGACAATTCTCTTCTCTCCATCAAGATACAGTCCATCGAAAGGATCGTCTTCGATCAGCAGGTGACCGTCCAGATCGGCATAATCGGCCCACAGGCTAAGCAGGGCACCCGCGGTATTTGCCAGTGAACTCTCAATCATGCACCCGATCATGATCTTGAGGCCGATTCTTCGGGCTTTCTGAATAACCTCCAGGGCTCTCACCAGGCTGCCGATCTTCATTATCTTAATGTTGATAATTTCAAAAGAGTGGGCAATCCGGTCCAGGTCTTCCTCTCCTTTGAAACTTTCGTCGGCACACAGTGGAATCGGCGAGAACTCCTTCAGTTTCTCCATCTGTCGGTGCGATCCCGCCGGCATCGGCTGCTCCACCATCTGCACGTTTTTGTCGCTCAAATACTCGATCGCCCGTTTCGCCTCCTCCAGTGTTTGCCACCCTTCATTGGCGTCCACCCGCACCGGTTTGTCGGTAACTTCCCGGATGGCATCCATAATTTCCCGGTCGCGCCCGGAGCCCAGCTTAATCTTGAGGATCGGGTACTCCCGTGCTTCGCGAATTTTTTCCTGCATTACCCGTGGCTCATCCAGCCCGATGGTAAATGAAGTGACCGGCCCCTTCATCGACGGGGCCTCCCAGATCTTCCATAGCGCCCGTTGCTGTTTTTTTGCCCACCAGTCCAGCCAGGCCATTTCCAGTGCAGCCCGAGCCGAATGCGGGAAGGGTCCCCCGTTATAGCCGATCCAGCGCCCGATGGCCGCTGACATATCTCCGGGATCGGAAACATGATCCAACACGCCCGGAGGAAAACGGTCAAGCGCTTTCATCACACCTGCGGCATTCTCGTTATAGCGGCTATTAGGAGCCGCCTCGCCATTTCCGGTAATATTTTGCGACTGCAGTTCCAGAAATACATTTCGGACCGTGGGTTTGGACCCGCGCGATATGGTAAAGACGTGCGTTAACCTGAGTTCAATTGGCCGGCGACGAATCTTAAACAGAGACATACCCGAGAAATTTTAGCAGATACAGGTACAGGTAGAATGCGGGGGCTGCCAGGATTAATGCATCGAATCGGTCGAGGAAACCACCGTGCCCCGGCAAGATGTTGGAGGCATCCTTCAGGTTCCCGGCCCGTTTAAGTTTGCTTGCTGCAAGATCCCCCGTCGGTCCCATTGTACTTACCAGCAATACGGCGGGCAGTCCCTGCAATAACGTCAGCGGCAGCGGCAGCGGTACCAGGTACCGGCAGATGGCAAAGCCGGCGAGAGCCCCCAAAACCCCGAAACCAAAACCCTCCCAGGTTTTTTTGGGACTTATATTGGGGGCCATCGGGTGCTTGCCGAAGCCTTTTCCGCCGAAATAGGCAAATATATCATTGCCCCAGACCATCAGCAGCAGGCAAAGCGTCAGTATGAAACCATGTTCCGGTATGATCTGCAGCCGGACCGAGAGTATCGTTAATATCCCGATCGGGGCATACACCCCGGAGAAAATGGTTGAGCCGAGCGCGCGAACACTTTCAGCGGGGGATTTCGGAAGTTGAAGCAGCAGGAACAGGAGCAAAATCAGCAGGCCGATCTGGAACGGGTGGGGAATATCGGGAATCAACAGTATCCACAAACCGATGGTGTACGGGAAATAAGCGCTGGGAGGCTGGTCTGCCACTTCAAACAGGTGTGCGGTTTCGCGTACAATGAGCAGTCCGGCCAGGATCATGGGAATCTTGAAGTACCAGCCCCCGAGCCAGGTCAGGTACAGAACCAGTGTGGCTGCGGGTACGGCCACCAAAATACGTTTTGACAGTTCACTCACTGTTCCGGATCATCCAAATCTTCGAAATCCTGTTCGTCAAGCTCCTCGAGGGCCCGTCGTGCCTCCTCTTCATACGCTTTTGGCACATACAGGTAAACCAGTGCTGTCTCACCGACCGTGAGGCTGTATGCGGAATCCCGTTTTGACAAGATGTTGGAGGGGATATTCCGGTTGGAAAGATACCCCTTTACTAGTTCCACCTCATATTCGGTACTTCGCTCCAAGATACAGACCCAGTTATTGATATTACTCGGTTTTGGTCCGTCAAACATTGCTGCCATTCCCTTCAGTCCGTTCATGTTGCTGATACATTCGGTATATGATCCACGTAGTTGCTGCAAGCCCCACGAACAGAGCCCAGATGGGGGGCATGGTCTCCGGGGTCAATTCAGCAACAGAGGAATCCGGGTAGTAGGTGGCCACCAGTACACTTCCCCCGTTGTTGATAAGGTGTGCGAGCATGGCCGGGTAGATACTTTCCGAAACGTAGGTAATATATGCCAGCAGGATGC
>JAWVZC010000205.1:0-7724 GCA_033722415.1 Balneolaceae bacterium
GACAGGTACCGTTCAGTGGTCTGGTCAGGCAGCGCCGATACCGGCAAAATAAACCGGGTGTGGGGTATGACGCCGTCATGAAATGGCAAAAAACCGGTCCCACCGGGTTTGGGTACTACCCCGTCGTAGACGTAGCCGAAATGGATGGTCGGAATGCTGAATATGATGTGGAATCAGCCCAAAAATTTAGCAATACGGGCAGTATCCTGGTTGTGGCCGGCAAAGAAGGATGGGGTGGTATCTGGCGAAAAGACACTTCCGGTGGAGCCACAGGCTGGGTAAAGATCAGTCGTAATCTGCCTTCACCCCACATGGTCGTGGAAGCGGCCATGCATCCCGAGAACCAGGATCATATCCTGGCCATCGTGCCGAGTGACCGTTCAAAAACGGAGTTGTTGATGTATGAAACCACTGATGGCGGGCGAAACTGGAGCGAAGTCGCCTACTTCAGCAACAGCGCCAACAGGCTGAACGACAACCGCCGCGGGATCATGACCAACGAGGATGCCGCAGATATCGAGTTTTTCGAAAACGGAGACGTTTTTGTTTACAACTACAACGGAGCAAGCTGGGGATATCACTACGATGCCGAAAGCGATACCTGGGGCCATTCGACGATGCCCTCCATTTCGAGTTTTACCAGTCCCGACACCAGGAACCGGCTCTATTTTAACAGCAGCGGGCAGGGACTGCTAAACCCGGCCAAAGGGCTCGTGTTTAAATCAACGGATTACGGTGAAACCTGGACACAGATTGATAACCTTTCGGGTGAACACTCCTTCTCGTTTGCCATTTCTGAAAACGGGCAGACGATTTACGAACTTTACAAGCAGCGGTTTACGGTTGATGACAGTCTGGAGCAGGAACTGAATAACAACAACATCACCGCCGGACTGGCCAGGATTTTTCAAAATAACGGCGCCAACCTGGCCGCAGGCGGCACCGTGGATTCACTCGGGCCGGAACGCTGGAAGGTCTGGAACGGCGATTCCCGGTGGATCGTCAAGGAGATGGACAACGACCGGCTCCTGATGGTCCAGACTTGCTGCTACTTGAAGACTTCGACCGACGGCGGAAACAATTTCACGGAGAACGAGTTGAGCAAACCGTTTCCCGCCCGGGGACCACAGGGGATAATTGTGGACCCGGATAACTCCTCCAGACTGACGGCATTTATTTATATGGAAGGCCCTTTCTTTTCGATCGACGGCGGGTCAAGCTGGAAGCGGGTTTACCGCAACCGAAATGTGAAAAAGAAACTGGTGGCCAACGTGTTTTATGACTCCCATTTCCTAAGGGGCGACGGTTCGGTTGAAGGAATGGCCAAACCTACCGACTACCGCGATCTGATGGTTATCGATGGTCTACCCGGCAACCCGCTGCTGGTGGGCAGCGACCAGGGACTGCACGTTGTGTCCCACCCCGGCAATTCGATAAGTCCGGTGGCGTTTCACAACGTGGCAGCTCTGCTCGATTTCAGCCAGGTTTACAATATGGAGGTTGACGACTGCGGAAACTTGTACCAGGGGTTATGGCACCACAGCGCCATGATACGTGAAGCCCGTAAAGAGGGCAGTATCGCCTCTGATGACCTCTACTACTTTGGACAGGGAGAATCGAACGGCATGTTCCTCAAATCGAAAAGCAACTGTCTTGACTGGTCGTCGATGGGCGACAAACTGGGGGATAATGTGCACGACTTCCGCAGTTACGCCACCCGCAAAAACGGCCGGCTTGAGCGTGAAGATCCCGGCGTGCGACTGCGATTTAAAGACCAGCCGGTGTACTACGACGACAAGTGGTATTACGTAAACAGGTCGGACTGGAACCTGCGGGCTACACCACTTGACTCCACCAAAATGAAAAATCTGAAAAACAGCGGGAACCTTGTGGTCGACACCAACGTCCGGAAACCGCTAAAAGATCGAGCCGCCGGTGCCCTGTACTACGCCTCCGATTTCAGCAGTTCGGGAAGAGAACCGGAAGACAGGGGCGATTCTGAAGCGGAAGCCATACTGCGCATCGAAAAGAACAGCAGCTCGGTCGATACCAGCCTCAACCTGACAGGTTCATCCCCGGAGATTCAGAATCATTCCGGAATGCCGCTGTATGATGTGCATGACGGTCGGGTGATTACGGTGATAGAACGATACGGGCGCGAGCAGGTGATTATCTATAATCACGACCCAAACAGGAGTCACACCCTAGATGATTTCGATTTCGAAACAGCCGCGACGTTCGAGCGATTCGGTGATCATGATGTGCACGGGGTGTACGTGGATCCGACCGACAGCGACCGCTACTTTGCCCGGGTAAAAGAGAGCAACGACACCGGCGCGCAGTGCCCGTTCCACCTGATGATAACAGAAAATAGCGGTCAATCGTGGGAGATCGTCTCGCGTGAACTGAACTGCACCAAAATAACGGACCTTGCCTTTCACACTTCGTCAGAAACGGTCTACGCTTCCACCCGATCGCGGGGAATATTCCAGGCCGACTTAAGCGGTCTTGAGAACACCACGGATCTTAGCGTGGACCTAGCCTGCGACCGGTATGTGATATCGGAAACAGATGGGAACGATTGCTACCTGGATTTTACGATGAAGGGGCAGAAGAAAGAGATCTGGAAGAAATCAACCAACTCCGTGGAGATCGATATAGCCTTTAATTTTGACGGGTATATCTACAGCCTGCGTACCTCAGATAATACCCTGCGTTCGGCAAATTGCATCAAACACACGGAAAAAGATCCTCAGGGGTTTCGAAATATAACACGTATTCAGTGTACCAGTGCCTTGGAGAAATTTCCAATGCAGCAACAATTCCCGATCCGGTTCAAGATTGACCGCAGCCACAGCACCGACACCCTGAACACGATAAGCCTTGCGGCCGGGGTGGATGTCAACACGGGAGCACAGGACCTGATCTCCCGCAACGACCGGGACAGCGTTAAGATCGATGTATTCGACCGGGATCCCTACGAGAAAGATCGTTTCGATCCCCACTATTCGGAGCAGCAGGGGAAGGTTGTGGGCAACGACCGCATGGCGAGTCCCACCATGCTGGGCAGCGATACCTGGCAACACAGCGGCCACTACACCTGTGAAGGGTATCAGTACGGCAAAAATTGTGCAACCATCCTGACAGACACCTCGAAAGAGGCCCCGGAGAAAACAACGGAAACCTGGACCATCAATCTGGAACCGCTGAGCCTGCCGAGTTCCAATGATGAAGATTACTACAATGTTGACCTCCCGGAATTTCATCCATTGATGCGAGACAAGCTGTCGAATTTGGAGTGCGGCAAAAACAGCGTGGAAATTGTTCAATCAGCCACCACCATGGAAGAGCAGCCAAACAAGAAGAAAGAGGAACCGGGGGGACAGCCGGCGGGAGGGTATGTTCGCAATCACCGGTTCGACCTGTCGGCTTCAACCTATTTGAGCTATCTGGAAAATGCGAGGCCACGTGGCCACACCCTGCGGAAGATCCATGCCACCCTGAAAACAGCGTTCAGTAACCATGGTATTTCGCTGTCGGAGCGCGCCCGCCTATCGCTGCTGCAGGGCGAAACAGACTGGAACCGTGCCGATACCTGGAAAATTATCGACCAGGGCGATACCTACATCATCGAACACCGGGATACGGCCCTCAGGGTTTACACCCGAACCTCACAGAAGGAGGCCGATCGAACCCAAAATACGGTGACCAAAACGGTATACACCCGCGGGGAGCTGATCGTTTCCGTGAACCCGGAGAATAACGACTTGGTGGAGACACCGGTAAGTCCCAGGTTCGTATCGCTGAACGGGTATCGGTCTGACAGCGGGAACAGTCACTTAGCGGACGGAGAGATGAAAACCGTAAGCGACAATAACGAGCAGGTTGTGATGCGAATTCAATGTCCCAAAAGTGCCCAACACCTTTCTGACCTGATTATTTCGGTAGGGGAAGATGATTTGACCGCGGGCGGATACACGCTCAATCTAAGGTACCGTGTTACCATGACCACCCGCGAGCCGAATATGCAGCCGATGAACCTTACCATGGAACAGGAACCCGCAGAACGGGATCAACTAGGTTCCCGCACTCGTAAGAGTGATCCCATCTCACTCACCATTATGGGACGTGGCGGCAGCAGTCTACCCGGCGCCCTCAATGCAGGGGATGTCACTTCGGCCGCAGGTGCCACGCTTTCAGGGGAGCAGTCGATATTCACCGTTGGCGGAAGCCTGTCGTTCGGTTCTCGCAATGCGTCCACAAACTTCCGGCTGACGGCATTACGTTCAGAAGGTGCACTCTCCACCGCCGGCACCGATCCCACCCTATCGGGTGATGGAACCTTCACGGCCGTAACGGGCGATCTGATCCTGCGGCCTATTCCGCGATTTCTCATTCAGCCGTATGCTATAGGGGGTCTGGGAGCTCAAAAAATTGCGGGTCCCTCACTGCAGGATGAAAACTGGCGGTTTACCACCCAGGTGGGACTGGGCGCCGATCTGAGGCTGGGACGCAGAGGGGTGATCCTGGGCGTGGAGGCTGTCGACTACCTGTCCGGCTTCGGCGGCGGGAATGTGACGCACCACGCCTTTATTGCGGCCGTTTTGGGGATCCCGCTGTTCTGAAAATTCCCCGAAATAATATCGTTACGGAAGGTAGCGTGCCATTTGCAGAAAACCGGGAATTTTCAGCATGTATCGAAGCTACGCCTCCTTTGACTCCTTCCCGTTACCGTTCACTGCTATTACCACATCTAATTTGTATTTGTATGAAGGTCTATTCCACAATAGGTCATGGGGTCATCCCCGGGTTGATTACGATTGATTATCGCGAATCCGGGTGAGGACCTCTTTTTAAAAAGATCCCGCGCATCAAGCGGACAGGCCTCGCCCTCCCCTGCCGGTTTTGAGCTTGTCAATTTCTGTAGTACATTCTGTTTAAACATTAAGGTTGGCCTGCACGCCTCTTATCCGCAATCCCGTTTGGTGTACTTGAAAAGCAATTCAATAACCATGACCGATAATTCCGCAAAGCGCCACTACCAAAATTTACTTGCGAAACACTATTCATGGATGGCTGGAGATTTTAACCGACAAGTTGAAAAAAACCTGAACTGGTTTGAGAAGCATAACATACATCCGAAATCCAGTAAAAATGCCATTGATTTCGGATGCGGTCCCGGGTTTCAATCTATTGCTCTTTCGTCGCTGAGTTTTAACGTGACTGTTGTTGATTTTAATCAACATTTGCTTGATGAATTAAAGAGCCAAGATGAAAACGAGGCTATTGAGGTCATACAAAGTGATATAGTCAAGCCAGAAAACTATTCCCACAAGGCTCCTTTTGAATTAGCGGTTTGCATTGGAGATATCCTTACTCACCTTCCGTCAAAAGAATCCGTATCTGATTTCTTTCGCATAGCGTACGATCTCCTTGAACCTAATGGCAATCTAATACTCAGTTTCCGGGATTTTTCCGTTGCACTTACCGGAGTTGATCGGTTCATCCCCGTTCAAACGACTATAACAAAATCATGACTGTATTCTTGGAATATGAATCTGAATACGTATACGTCCATGATTTAATCTATGAAC
This sequence comes from Balneolaceae bacterium, assembly GCA_033722415.1. Classification (GTDB taxonomy): domain Bacteria; phylum Bacteroidota; class Rhodothermia; order Balneolales; family Balneolaceae; genus JAMQKA01. Next base: position 5,595 of record JAWVZC010000205.1, read on the forward strand.
AAAGCGGTGATGGCTGGGAGCTTGAGAAAGGTGTTTATAAAAAAGTTCGATTATCCACGGATCAAGTTAAGAATCTACTTGAGAAAGCAAATTTTAGTATTAAACACCTGCAATCAAGCCAGGGCATGGTTCGTTCATGTAATAGCTGAAAAATAACGCGTTTAGTGGTTAGATTAGATGGCAACAAACCAGGGAATGCCCTCTGAGTCATCCCGGACCCCGATCCGGGATCTCGCGGTAGAAGTGAGCGTTGATTTGTTGCGAGCTGAGCTCAACGGCAGCAGCCTTGCGACATCCTGAAACAAGTTCATAATGACATACAGGCTGCTTTTTAACCGCTAAAGACGTTACAAAATAATAAGCGTACACCTGACCGCGCAGTAAGGGGACAGGGCACGCCTGTTCTTTGCCCCTCTTGGTTTTAAAAATCATCCTGCGTGAGTTGCAAATTTAACAGTAGTACGTGTGTATCTTATGCGCAAGTCCGTTAGCCGGAACGTTCCCGGCCTTTGCAGTTCCGGACCAGATTAGGGTTGGTACATTTGCGGTTTGGCTTCGGCCCCGTTAGGGGATGCCAGGTAGGTGCGTCGCCCGTCCTGAAGTTGCATCTGCCCGTGCTCAAGCAATTCCCTTAGTTTGCCTAAATTCTCGGCTACGGCTCGGCGAATGCGCCCGACAACCAACCGTTCCAGTATCCCGGGGTAGCCCGAACGGAGCGTCATCTCGTCAATCAGACGGGTACCGTTGGCGACGGGCTCAAAATACAGATGGCGTTCGAACACAGGGGAACTACCGGGGATCGTCTGGATCATCAGGCTTTACCCCGGTTTGTATTGTATAATTTCATAACGCTGGCTGTCCGTTTTTCGCGTTTGGCGATAGTGTACACCACGTTCAGGACCGTCCCCGTTTTCCTGAGTCACCCTCGTCACAAAATAGTTCCATTTTGGCATATTCCTCATATCGGCCACAAACGCAAACACGTCGTTGATTGACGCCTGAATCTCAATTACGTTTTGAAATTTCATACTGCTTGCGCCTCCAATTCAGGGTTCGTGTTGAGGGGAATGCGAGATTCCAGCCGCTTCTTCGCACCGGGATCGTGACTTGGCAAATACACCGTTTGATGCTACTCTGCGTATGCCAGAATCTTTCGATGGGTCTCTTGCTGAACATGCGGATCGTGTCCGATCCCGTCAGCTTTTTGCGCAGTGAGTAATTCCTCGGTGTACGAGGCATCTCCTGCGAACATGACAGACAGATCATCTTCAACCAGAATCACCGACATATGGCCCGGGCTGTGTCCGGGGGTCGGTACAAGATGGATATGCGCTGCTTGCGTGAGCGTATGATGACCGGCAAACGGCCCAAATGGTTTCCGGCTGCTAAAATCAACGATTCGCGGCTTAAACCAATCCGGCCAGCGCTGATTGAGGTACCCATTCATTCGTCCCTTGACACCGGCGGCCATTTCCCACTCTTTTGATGCCACAACAAACTCGGCATTGGGGAAATGATGCAGTCCACCATCATGGTCCTGGTGCAGATGGGTCAGCACAACCCAGCGTACGTCGTTGGGCGACAAACCGAGTTTCTTTACCTGTGGACCAACTTCCTGTTCCGGGGTCATTTTGAATTTGGCAGCCCGTTGCACAAGGGGGCATGAACGGTGGGAACCAGATACGCTTGTTGGCGTCCGCCGGGATGCCGGTATCAATAACAATGAGGCCTTCCGAATGTTCTATCACCCACACATAAATGGGCAGCCATTCGGTAAATTCGCTGTCAAACAGCGTATTGATCAACCGCTTGGCAGCGTCGCCACGCCCCGTGCGCCAATTCTTTGTGATTTTTACTTTGCCCGTTTCTATTGCATGGATAATCATGGTAGCTCCTCCTTTTATGGTCACTTAAGACCGACGTTTTGGAAAAAATTCGTTACCTCGTATTGAAAAAAGTCGTCTGCCTCCCCAATGACAGGCTGTATAAGATCAAACAATTCCAGCATGACATGCCCATGTATCTTCACCCAGGCCGTCGCGGCCAAATACAGTGCAGGCAACGGCAGATCATGACCATCGACCTCCGTCAAATCGAGCAGCGATTGTTCTAAAGCGGGTGGCAGGTCGC
>JAWVZC010000206.1:0-7682 GCA_033722415.1 Balneolaceae bacterium
CAGTTGCGGCGATTTCGAGAGGAGACTGATCCCCGATACGATATATTTCGAGATCAACCGAGGGCTGCCTGTTAAACTCCCCGTGGAAACCGGTCTCCTCAAAGCCGTCCCTGATCTCGGCAATATCGGCCAGGGTAATGCTGCCGCCGGTCTGCGAAGATACCAGCTCTATACGACCATACTCATCCGCCCACTGCTTCCGCTCCTGCATCCGCAGCAGTATTTCCCCGGCATTGGTCTCAACAGCTCCGGCAGGCACATCTTCACTGGACTGTGCTATGAGCCCGGCTATTTCCCCGAGCGTAAGGTTGTACTCCCGGAGTTTGTCCCGCGGTATCTCCACATGAGTCACATAATCGGGCACATTGCCGAGTTCCACCTGTGTTATGTCCGGATTGCTGAGGAGCTGGTCGCGCAGCTGTTCGGCCAGCCGGCGGAGCGTCCATATATCGGCGTCCCCGTAAATACCGATCACCATTACCTCACGCTGGTTCGACTGCAGCCGCACCTCGGGCTCCTCAATATCATCGGGGAAAGTGCGTATACGATTTACCGCCTGGTCGATATCCTGGAACGTTTTCATACGGTCGGTTCCGGCCACCAGCTCGATGGATACCTCCCCGGATCCCTCATCGGCCTGCGAGGTGACCTCCTTGATACCCTGCACGCCTCGTATCGCTTCTTCAATCGGTCTCAGAATACCCTGCTCCACTTCGGCCGGTGCGGCCCCCGGATAAACCACACTCACTTCCACCACATCCAGCTGGAACTGGGGAAACACCTCTTTCTGGATGTGGAACATCGTCCAGATTCCGCCGCCGAGCAGGATAATCATCAGCAGGTTGGCGGCGATCGGGTTTTGCGCCATGTAGGCAATGGCGCCGCCTAACCCACTGCCGTTTGTTTGTTGTGAATCAGTATCTTTCATCAGACCGGTATTGCATGGATTCAATCTGTTTTACTGAATGGTGCCTGAGAGTGTATCCGGCACCTCGCCCTGCAGCCTGAGCGGCGCCCCCTCTACCACCGTGGAGAGGTTGGTAGTCACCACCTGTTCCCCGTGATTGAGCCCCTCCCGGATGTAGGCGTAATCCGGGTCTCGAAATGCGATCTCCACTTGACGAATATCGAGCACGCCATCCTTCATCACCCATACGGTTTCGTCTTTCCGAATATAATCACGGCTCAGCCGCACGACATCCGACATTTCCCGGGCCTGCATTTGCGCCTCGACAAACGAGCCGATGATCATCCTAGGCAAGTCGGGATTGTCGGTACGATAAAGCTGTGGGTCAGGTACGGAAATAAGAACCCGGGCCATCCGGGTATTTGTTTCCAGCGCGCCCAGCAATTTGTAGACATGCCCCGTTCGGTACTGATCCCCGGGCCAGGCTGTTCGATTCCTGATCCGCACCTCAGTACCGTTTTCGCCGTCTTCCGGCAGGTTCAGCCACCGGAGTTTCGAAAGCGGCACTGTGGCCTCCACCCAGTATTCCTCAAGCCCCACCATTCGGCCGAGATTTTCACCCGGCGCTACCTGGGAACCGATATTTACATTCCTGCTGAGGATATACCCGTCAAACGGGGCGGTGATTGTGGTTCGTTTGAGGTCCAGTTCCGCCTGCTCCACGGCCGCCCGGGCCGACTCTACACTCGAACGTACCGCATTGAGCTGGGGTTGACGCAGCACCAGCGCCCTGTTCTGGTCCGAAAGCGTATCCCCGAAGATCTGGTACTCTTTTTGGGCCGCTTCCTGCCGGCCCATCTCCAGGCTCATGTCGGAAAGGGCCTGCTGCAATTCACTCCTTCGCTGCTGCAGGGCATACCGATAATCGGAGGGGTCGATCTGGAGCAGGGTATCTCCCTGTTCAACAAATCCCCCGGGGGTAAAAGAGGATCCCCGATTGATGATTTCGCCGCCCACCCTGGGACTCAGGTTGATATCCCGCGCCGGTTCCACCGTACCCATGGCCCGGATCACCGGTCGGTAGGTACCCTGCTCAACCTTGTTCACATCCACCAGCATGGCCGTCTGTTTGGTGGCTCCGCTGCGCTGGGCAGTCGGTTCGGTCGAAAATATGAGGGCGGTGGCGGCTCCTCCGAACAAGAGTATAACGAAGCAGATCAGAAGTGTCTTTTTCCAATTCATGAACGATACCGCTTTTATTGAATAACCTGAATGACCTACCGGTTCTAAGTGTAATTAAGATCCCCCCGCAATCATTCCAAGTAAGAACATTCTGCACGCGATACGAGATCTCCCCCGCGCAGTTTGGAACTTTCTGAAAAAGTGAAACGTAAGGGATAAATCTATACGAAGTTTGAAGCAACGGCCCAGGTCGATTGACGAGCTCCGGATGATCTTCGGAATCACATGTCCGGTACCTTCAGCCACGCTGCTTCATCTGCTCGCCCAGGCCGACCGGTTCGACGCCCTGTTTTACACGATACAGGCTGCAGGACTGCTTTTCAGGGGAATCAATATTTTTCTGATGGGGATGAACATGTGCGAAGGATTTATCCTGAGCGGGCAGTTTAAAAACAAAGGTGACACAACCATTTCGTGACGCAGCCAGAGATGCCGCCATCTCCCGGCAAGAGCTGGACCGCTGCGGTTTGTTAAATTTTTCATCTCCGGTTTAAACTTTTCCGCAAAGTTACTTACTTGTCAGTCAGATTCCGCAATTCCAACATCAACAGATATGTTATGAAGCGTCTGATCTTACTGGTCGTCATTCTCATGTTTACAGCACCGCCTATGCTGGCACAACTGCCCACCATCGCGGAAAAGACCGATGGCCTCGAAAAGAAGCAGGGCTATTTCACCTACTACTGGGACGATGCCACCGGTAAAATCTGGCTTCAGATCGACCGGTTTGACACGGAATTCTTGTATGTGAACTCTTTGACGGCTGGAGTGGGCTCCAACGATATCGGGCTTGACCGAAACCAGCTGGGTGACAACCGGGTGGTATATTTTGACCGGCGCGGGTCGAAGGTGCTGCTGGTTCAGCCCAACTATTCATTCCGGGCCATCTCGGACAACCGTTCCGAACAGCGATCGGTGCGGGATGCCTTCGCCTCTTCGGTGCTCTGGGGTTTTGAGATTGCGGCCGTGCAGGATGGCAGTGTGCTGGTGGATGCGACCGGGTTCCTGCTGTGGGATGCCCACCATGTGTCTGACCGGCTGAAGGAGATGAATGAGGGCACGTACAGCATAGACGAATCGCGCTCGGCGATCTATCTTCCGGGGACCCTCAACTTCCCTAAAAACAGTGAGTTTGAAGCAACCCTCACATTTACCGGCAGCGACCCGGGATCGCAGGTTCAGTCGGTCGTTCCCACGCCCGAGGCGATTACCGTTCGCCAGCATCATTCGTTTGTACAGCTCCCCGACGACGGGTACGAACCGAGGGTTTTCGACCCGCGAGCGGGATATTTCGGCACCAGCTACCAGGATTACAGCACGCCGATAGGCGAACCGCTTAAAAAACGGTTTATCACCCGCCACCGGCTGGAGAAGAAAAACCCCGGGGCCCGAATGAGTGAACCAGTGGAACCGATCATCTATTACCTGGACCGGGGTACACCGGAACCGGTGCGCAGTGCCCTGATCGAAGGGGCGGAGTGGTGGAACCAGGCATTCGAGGCGGCCGGCTACAAGGATGCGTTCCAGGTCAAGATACTTCCCGAGGATGCCCACCCGCTGGATGTTCGCTACAACGTCATTAACTGGGTACACCGCTCTACCCGCGGCTGGTCGTACGGCTCCTCGGTCGTGGATCCCCGAACCGGTGAGATTATAAAGGGCCATGTGCTGCTGGGCTCCCTGCGGGTTCGGCAGGATTACCTGATCGCCGAGGGCCTGCTCGCCCCGTACGACGACGGCATCCCCGAAGAGGATCCGATGCTGGAGATGGCCCTGGCCCGCATTCGCCAGCTTTCGGCCCACGAAGTGGGACACACCATAGGCCTGGCACACAACTTTGCCTCCAGCGTCAACAACCGGGCCTCGGTTATGGATTACCCCCATCCCAGGGTCGGATTCCATAACGACGGCCGTTTTGACCTGACCGACGCCTATGATACCGGGATCGGGGAGTGGGACAAAGTGGCCGTTCGATACGGGTACCAGGATTATCCCGAGGGGACCGACGTATCCACCGAGCTCAATAAAATTCTGAACAAGGCTATCGGCGACGGGCTCACATTTATTTCGGATTACGATGCCCGTCCCGAGGGCGGGGCACACCCCTACGCCCACCTGTGGGATTACGGCAGCGATCCCGTGGCGCAGATGACCCATATCCTGGCCGTGCGCGACAAGGCCCTGGAACAGTTCTCCGAGGCAAACATCAAACCGGGTGAACCGATGGGCAACCTGGAGGATGTGCTGGTGCCGATCTATCTGTTCCACCGCTACCAGATCGAAGGCACCGTAAAGCTGATCGGCGGACTCAACTATTTCTACAATGTGCGGGGCGGTCCGCAGCCCGGACCCAAGCCCGTTCCGGCCGACCGCCAGCGGGCCGCACTCGACGCCATGCTGGAAACCCTGCAGCCGGAAGCTCTTCGACTTACGCAGGAGGTAATCGACCTTATCCCTCCCCGCCCGCTTGGCTACTACGATTCACGAGAACTCTTTAACAGCTATACCGACCCGATGTTCGACCCGCTCGGGGCGGCTGAAACAGCGGCCGACATGACAGCGAACCTCCTTTTCAACGCGGAACGGGCAGCCCGGCTCGTCGATTTTGAGTCGCGTAACCCGGGCAATCTCGGCTTCGGGGAGATGATTGACCGGATACTGGAGCAGACGATCCGGCAGGATAAAGCCTCCGGGTATGAAGGGGCGATCCAGCGAACGGTGGATTACGTGGTGCTTCACAACCTGATGGAACTGGTGGCCGATGACCAGGCCAATGCGCAGGTGCGGGCCGTGGGGCACCAGAAGCTGGAAGAGCTGGGGCAGTGGCTGAGCACAAAGGCAGACGATATGAACGACGCCTCCCAGAAGGCCGCCTACAGCTACATGGCGAAACAGATTTCTGAGTTCATCGATGACCCCGCGACCCTGAAGCAGCAAACGGATCCGCTCTCGCCTCCTCCGGGTTCTCCGATCGGCAGCGGCGGGTACTCGCCGTTGATGTGTGAATTTTAGTGGTTAGCGCTCAGGTGACAGGCTGGGTTCACTGCTAAAACGGCCAGACTACGGGAATCAGCAGCGTGGCGATTATCCAGAATATTATGTTGATCGGCAGCCCGATTTTCGTAAAATCGGTAAACTTGTACTGTCCGGCACCATAGACAAGCGTGTTCGCGTGATGGCCAAACGGGGTCATAAATGTAAGCGATGCCGCATAGGAAACACTGATCACAAACGGTTCCGGGTTCACGCCAATGGAATTGGCAATCTGGATGGCGAGCGGAGCCACGAGAGCGGCCGAGGCGTTAGTTGACATGATGGCGGACATCAGCATGGTTAAGAGGTAGAATCCGGCCAGCATCGCCCGGGGGCCAAATCCTTCCAAGGTATCGACCAGCGCATCCGCCATCAGCGTGGCCGCCCCTGTTTTATCCATCGCCAGGCCCAGGGGAATAACGCCTGCCAACAGCATGATGATTTTCCAATTTACGGCGTTATACGCCTCCTCGGTTGTAATACACCCCGTCAGAATCATCAATATGACCCCCGCCGGGGCACTGATGGCGATCGGCAGTATTTCCAGGGCGGCGATGGCCACCACTCCAAGCAGAATACCCAGCGCCGTAACCGTTTTCTCCCGGCGTTGCGGCATTACGTCAAGCTTGGAAGCCACAACGAAAATGGGGTCTTTTTCAATCTCCGGGATACGTTCCGAGCTCAGGCTCAACAGCAGGGTATCGCCGCCGGCAATTTTTATCTTGCCCAGGTCATCATGTTTCAGTTCCCCGTGATGACGGATGGCCAGGGGCACCGCACCGAAGCGCTCATAAAAGTCGATCTGCTCGAGGCTCTTTCCCTCCAGGGTCGACTCCGGTGCCACCACGGCCTCCACCAGTGCATCGCGCCCGTGCTCCAGGTCAACATCAAGCCACTCCTTGGCGGCCCGTGAGGCAAAATCCTCGCGCTGAAGCAGCTTGTTGAGTTCCTTGGCATTCCCGCGGATTCGCAGCACATCGCCCACCTCCACTTTGATCTCCGACCGCTGCGCCGACCGGTCGCGGTTCGGTTTAAAAATCCGCAGTACATCCAGGTCCAGCCGCTTGGTCAGGTCTTCTTCATCAAGCACGCCGCCGATCAGATCCGACTTCGGCTCGACAACGACATCCGCAAGGTAGGCCTGCATTTCGTAGTCCTTGGTCAGCTCCTCCTCTTCCTTTCTACGGGGTGGAATCATCTTAATACCGATCAGAAGCAGAAACAGATACCCGGCCACCAGCAGGCTCAGGCCAACCGGGGTGAAATCGAACATTCCGAACGAGGCGGCACCCCGCGTTTCGGCAATGGAGGCCACAAGAATGTTTGTCGACGTTCCGATGAGCGTACAGATACCGCCCATGATGGCGGCAAACGACACCGGCATCAGCAGCTTTGATGCACTAACCCCGATCTTTGATGCCACATCGATTAGGATGGGAATAAAGATAATGACCACCGCCGTGTTGTTCATGATCGAGGACATGACGCTGATAAAGAACAGCATCACCAGCATCCAAAGCTTGAAATTTTCCTGCAGCCGTTCCGAAAAGTAGTCGCCGGCCTTATTCAGCAGGCCGGTCCGGCGCAGACCCTCGCTCAACACAAACATGGAAGCGATAGCCACCGTGGCCGGGTGACTGATCCCGGAAAGGCCCTCCTCGAGGGTTAAAATTCCGGTAACCAGCAGGCTGATCAGGAGTATCAGGGCCGCAACATCGAACGAAACGTAGTCGGTGGCAAACAGGAAGAAAGCAGCAATCAGCAGGAATAAAACAAATCCGATCTCAAAAGTCATGTTCACCCTCGTTACTTCCGTATTGTCAAAAATTGTGTGACAACCCGGTATCAGGATCTGGTCAGAACCTCAACCCTTCACCATGCGGGCGATGAAGGGGAGGCCGGAACTCAATATGTATCTATGTAATACATTGCGTATCAATAGATTATCGTGTTTTTCCATGATAACTTTAACATCATAAAAACAGATTTTCTCGATCTCTTTGTTCCGTTTCCTGCAATGAAAACGGTATGCTAACCGGGGGGATATTTTCTAATCAGGAGAAGATGCCGGCTGTGGCGGACATGCGAATTTTCAGGGATTTATCCGACCGGAAAATGTTCATCTTTGCACTGATTGCGCATCACATTTTGCGGCTTATGTCTCAATTTTCTCCGGCTTGTAGAGCAGGCTTACCGAAGTAACCAGAATCCAGATCGAAAATCCGAGGATGACCGCGCCGAGTACAAACAGCAGCATATTGGCATCGGTCTGGCCGAGCCCCGACCATTCGAACACCACCTGCTGCACCATCGCCCAGAGGGTCATGAAGAGCAGGAAGATCATCGGTATCACCGTGTAGATCACCGGGCGCCCCTTTTTCCGGAGCCATATGGTGATCAGCAGGAAACTGATGCCCGCCAGCAGCTGGTTGGAGGTACCGAACAGCGGCCAGAGCAGGTAGCCGCCGGAACCGAGCCCGCGCGGCCCTTCGGGCAGCAG
>JAWVZC010000207.1:0-7654 GCA_033722415.1 Balneolaceae bacterium
GGTGGACTTCCAGGCCGAACTTGATATCCACTTCATCGAATACGTCCAGTATCGGGTTCCAGCGTTCCGCAAAATCCTCAAAACCCATCTCCCAGGTATCGGGTTTGTTGGGCGGGAAGGAGTAAAGCTTTGACCAGATCGAGCTTCCGGTAAATCCGTTTACTACAGGTACGCCCAGTTTGGCGGCTGCACGCGCGGTATCTTTCATTTCATCAGCAGCCCGCTGCCTGACACCTTCGGGATCTCCGTCGCCCCATACGTGCTCGGGAAGGATATCCTTGTGCCGTTCGTCGATCAGGTCACAAACCGCCTGGCCTACCAGGTGATTGCTGATCGACCAAACCTGGAGATCGTATTTGGCCAGTATCTGTTTTCGCTTATCGCAGTAATCATCCTCTTCAAGTGCGCGCTGTACGTTGAAATGGTCACCCCAACAAGCCAGCTCCAGGCCGTCATATCCCCAGGAGGCGGCTTTTTCAGCAATCGTTTCAAGTGTCAGATCGGCCCACTGGCCTGTAAATAGCGTTACTGGTCTCGACATAATCTATTCCCGTTTTATTTAATGATTAGTGTATAATCAAATGTGTAAACCCGTCAGAAAAATTCCCTTCCTAAAATAGACATCTGCAGCAAAAATAAAAGGGCTGCCCGTTCCTTTTTCCCCGCCTGTAACGGTTTTTACAATTTTGCTAAATGCAAGTACGCTAGTCAGGTAGAACTCCCGGAATCGGATCGTTTTTCATTGAAAAAACGCTTCAGTATCCACTTGCAGTCCTCTTCCATTACGCCCTGGATTACCTCAACGCGGTGATTGAGCTTGCCGGAGTTCGTGATGTTGAACAGGCTGCCGCAGGCTCCGGCCCTGCTATCCGGGGTTCCAAAGACCAGGCGGGTAATTTTGGAATGTACAAGGGCCCCCGCGCACATCGGACAGGGTTCCAGGGTAACATAAATGGTACAGTCGGAAAGGTACTTGTTTTGGATCGTGGAGCAGGCCGCAGATATCGCCAGCATTTCAGCGTGGGCCGTGGGATCGTTGAGGCGTTCTGTTTGATTGTATCCCTTTCCGATGATACGGTCATTCTTTACCACCACGGCACCGACCGGCACTTCCTCCTCCTCATAGGCTTGCTCCGCAAGCAGGAATGCCTGCATCATAAACCTGCGATGTTTTTTTACAGCCGGGGACTCACCATTGAATTCCATAAAACCTATGTTAAAAATTTGATTCCTTTTGCCGTAATTAGCTATAATCATGAGCCTAAAAAAATAAAAAAATTGACCGAACCGAATGGAAGCCGTAACAAACCATATTATCGACCTGCTGGAATCCAATATTCGCACCATTCCCGACTTTCCGAAACCCGGAATTGAATTCAAGGATATAACGCCGCTGCTAAAAAACCCGGACACACTGGAGCTCACCTCCCAGGTACTGGCTCGTCCCTATCGGCACGATCAGATTGACTATGTAGTGGGTATCGAGTCGCGCGGTTTTCTGTTTGGCACGAACCTGGCCCAGGATCTGCACGCCGGCTTTATTCCCGTTCGCAAGCCGGGAAAACTCCCCGCGCAAACCGTTGCCGAAACCTACGCCCTGGAATACGGTAACGATACCGTTGAAATGCATGCCGATGCGCTGGAAGGTGGTGCCAAAGTGGTTATTCACGATGACCTGATCGCCACGGGGGGATCAGCAAAAGCGGCAACCGACCTGGTGGAAAAACTGGGGGCCGAAGTGGTGGGCTACTCATTTATTATCGAGCTGGAGGCGCTGCAGGGCAGGGAACTGGTCAACGGTGCGGCCCGGTATGAAGTGCTGATTAGTATGTAGCAAATCAATCCGGATAACGTATTGGTTTGACTCAGGTTACAAGTTGATCATCCGGCATTCGTCCCGATGTTACACCCTGAATATCGATCCATTGTTACTGTTCGGAACAAAATGAGCCGGGGCCGTCTATAACGGGATGTACATCATCCCAACAAACAGAATATTAGACGGTATAATGCAAAAGATCAGAAAAATTCTACGTACGGCTTGCGCGATATGCCTGCTGATCCTGACCGGTTGCAAGCAATCGATGGTCATTAGTGATGTGAATTACTCCCAACCGGTGGAAACAGTGGTAACTCCGGGGGAAGACGGCACGATAGAAGATGTGCGTCACGGTCTCCGGTTTAACATCCTTCCCCTTCAGTTCCAGGAAACGCAGGATACCAGTACCGTTACCACCGACGAAGTACGGCTGATACGCGGAGGTTCCGGGTACTACTATATCACGGCCAACGGGTATTCGAATGTCTATGTAATGGCACCCGAAAAACATAAACTCAAACTGGTCAGGAAGATTACGATTAGCGAGCAGGGACTTCAGAATCCTGCCTTCAACCAGCGCGACCCATACGTGATGCTCTTGAACAGGGGCACAAACACGACTTACCGGATCACCGAAAATGGAATCCAGCAGGAATAGGAAAACGAACGGGGAGGACTTTCACAATGAGATATTTGGCAAACCAGTATATACGAAATAAATGGATAGCAGGGGTCATGATGCTGACATTTGCGCTCACTGTCGCCGGCGCGGTGCAGGCCCAGGAACAGCCGCAGTCTGACTACGAGATCCAGGAAAATTTCAGAAACCAGATCGAAACGCTGCAGCAGCAGGTCGAAACGGTCAGTACATCGCAAGAGGCGGATTCGATCAGGCAGCGGATTGCATCTCTTGAAACGCATTATGCCGACCATGAGTCGCTGATTAACCGTGCCCTGTACCCGGAAACCTACCGGGAGAAGATTACTCAGCTCAAAAAGCGTATTTCCACCACCCACAAGCGGTTGGCCCGCATCGAGCAGCAGGATGAAACGCTGAAACAACTCACGATCCGGCTTAATAACTATAGCAAGCGGTTAATCCGGCTTGACAATCGCACCGACTCCCTGAAGATTGCAGTGAGTGAATCGAAAAAAACAGGAGATGAACTCCAGCAGGAACTGGAATATTACCGGCAGCAGCTTGAGCAGCGCGATCAACTCATCCTCTCATTTATCGATTCCGTGGTGATCACCTACCAGAACCTGGGCATTGATTCCATGCCGGATATCGAAAACAGGCTTTCGAAGAGCAGGCTCAGCTCGGGTGAAAATCCGCTGCAGATGATACGGTCCATACCGGCCGAAAGTATTCAACTGCTTGATTCCGAGGAAAGCCTGGCACCGGAAGAGTACCTGCGCATGAAAACGGTCCACCAGGAATATGCCGCAATGTGGAACAAGGTTGGGCACAAACTCACCGAAGTCTACAGTGTCAATCCGTCGCAGGTCGAATCGGAGGTACAGCAGAGCATAAACAGGTGGGAAAAAGCGCTGAATGACAAGCTATGGGCGGCAATGCTTGCGTCGTTCCGGCGTGCAGATATCGATATCCGTTCCTTTGAAAATGCCGATGCATTTTATGAGGCTCTCGAAACCTACGTGGAGCAGGGGCTGGCCGCCAGCCGAAAGGATTCCGGACGGAAATCGTATGAACAATATGCCCGTTTTGCCGACTTCTGGAATGATCGCGTGAAAGGGGAGTGGATCGACAAGATGATCCGCACCGATCTTATTACTAATGCACGGCTGGTTACCATCGACCGGAAAACCAGCGACTGGGCCTCAGTCGCAAAACCTGAGTCAAACCTGTTCGCCTACCTGCTTGGGATGAGTGTGCTGGCTATCGCGGTGCTCGGTTTTCTGCTATTCAGGGAGAAGTCGGGCAGCGGCAGCAAGAAGAAAACATCGTAATCCCTGTTTTTCGAATTTCCAGCAAACAGAAGCCGGGTTGATCTGGACACCCGGCTTTTGTCGTTACGCAAAATCCTGCGGCATCGAGGGGATCCCAATCGAAAGCAGCCAGACAAACACCAAAACATAGAGCAGGAATATCAGGATCATGATGATGAGAAGTACCTTGTAGAAGAGAAAAAACTGGCGCTGATTCTCAAACGCCTTGTGCAGGTGGAAGAAATCACTGGAGCGTACGAAACTTCGGAACGACTTGGCAGACTGGTTCAGCTTCAGGTGGTAAATGATCATCGGTATGCCGATTAGGGCACCGATGATGGTCAGGCTCAGCAGCGCTCCCTGGATAATGTAAAACACGGAAAAAAACGTCATGTCCCTGGCCATTTTATCTACCTGGTGCTCAATCTGCCCACTCGTTAAAAAGGATACATTGGTGAGGGTTATTTCCGGCGTATCTTGGTCGGTTTCCATCGTTTGCTTGTTAATTCCGGGTTTGTTCAGCTGGTAGATAGGCGTAACGATGAACTTTTGCAACAGCGGGACGCTGCCCTGCACCGGTGGGGCGAACCGTTATTGGCTGTGCCACCCGCAGATCCTTCACTTTTCCTCACCCGAGATGACGATTCCGGCACTGATACCGATTTTGGGATAGATTTTGCCTTCGGCAATGATCGGTGTGAAGGCCACTTTGAAAGTCATTTTTCCCGCTTTCTCCGGGATGTAACGGTACCCGAACGAAAACGGCATACCCGGTGGATCCGGTACCTCGATAGACAGTTCCTCGTCATTCAAATTCTTCTCCCCGAACATAAATCCCGCTGATAGTTCCAGGTAATTCGGTCCATTCCCCACGAAGTAACTGCCCATCAGCGTTACCATCAGGTAATCGGTACCATAGAAGTCGTCATTGTAGTTCTGGGGACCATCGGTGTCAATATCTACAAATTCAGCCGGCAGGTAGGAGCCACCGATTCTAACTCCAAAACCGGTATCGAAGACGACGTCGTAGTTGGCCGAGTATATTGAACCGACTCCTCCCAATTCTGCATACACGCTCTGAAGCGCCTGTACCGGTTCCGAGGGGCGACCGGGAAGCGACTGGCCGGCCAAATCGGAATACCAGCAAAATGTTGTGATGATGAGGATGAAACACTCTTTACGCAAAGTCAGGCCTTGATGCAGTGCAATATCGTAGTTTTCAAAAAAAATCTGCAAAATGCATAATTAAAACAATAACATTTATGCGTTTAGCGGTTAGATTAGTTGGCAACAAACCGGGGAATGCCCTCTGTTTCATTCCGGATTCCGACAGCTGTCGGAATCCGGGATGACATAAAGGCTACTTCTTAACCACTAAACACGTCAACATTTTTTATGCTACCAGGTCTCTTATCAATCATAGCCTTTCCGGTTATTGCCGGGTACCGGTGTCAAGCAGGTCTCTTTTGATCTTCTTTTTCTGCCCGTTGGAAAGCGTCTCGTCGAAATTGTATAAAGCCTGCTCCCATGATCCATAAACCGGATTGGGTAGTACGAACCAATGGGTTCCCCACTGGTCGCTGTTCGCCCTGATAAGCTGTTCCCGTTGTTCCATCGATATTCCTTTTGCTGCCACAAAGTCATTCAGGTCATCCCCGAAAACCATGAGTACGCGGTAGCGGTCGGTAATATACGAACGCCTGCTGGTTTTTGCGGAGGTCCAGCCGGGTTGTTCATTTTTTGTAAGCAGTCGGTCTTCCCGGGAAGAGAGCGGGAATCCAAGTTCACGGAGATTCTTCCGGGTTGGAGAGTCCACCCGGTGCTCCCGGTTGGTAAGGTAAAAAACGGCTACACCGAGGCTGTCGGCCCGCTGTGTGAATGAGAGTGCACCGGGTACGGCTTCCGCGCGGGCTTCCCGAACCCATTCATTCCATTCCTCGATGTTGTAGCTGCTGTTTTGCGTAATCATCCGCGCCTGGAAGGGGGAATTATCCAGTACGGTTTCGTCCACGTCCAGAATCACCGCCAGAGGCCGTGAGGAACCGCTACCGGGCTTTGGCAGGGCATCCCAGCCGGTGTCGCTAACCGCCGTGGCGAGCTGCATCTCCGCCGACCGGTAAATCGTGGTGGTAAGGGCGTCGTATTCGGCGGAACGCTGTACCCATAATGTCGCCGACAGCGTGGGGTCCGACAGCTCTTTGCCGGATGAACAACCGATAACGGCAAACAGTAACAAAGGTGCTATTCGCAGTAAAAAGAATTTCATATTGCATTCAGTCGTGAAAATAATGCGGGGTCGGTTTATCAACCGGGAAATCCAGGATGACAGCCATATGTTCCCTGATACCTGTGAACACCGGAGCGTCAGAAAGACAGTTCGAAAAAACAGGAATTAATGGCGATCAACGGGATGATTGAAAGTCAAATAAACGGTATACTTACCGTCCGTTTGCATGGATCTCCACCTGAAGTGTTTCCGGGTTTGAACTTATGTCTACTTCAAGAAAAAAACCAAAAATTATCGGCAGAGTCGAGCATGTGAGCTTCCCGGAGTGGAATCTGTACGATCTCGATGCAAAGATCGACACCGGTGCCTACACTTCCAGCCTGCACTGCCATCACATTGAAAAAACAGGTGATACCACAATCAGGTTCAACCTGCTGGATCCGACCCATAAAATTTATAATGAAAAATTGTTTGAACTGCCGATTTACAAGGAAAAAACGGTTAAAAGCTCCAACGGTATCACCGAGCAGCGGTTCATTGTCAAAACACGGATGCAGCTGATGAAACAGCTGTATGACGTGGAATTGTCTCTGACGGATCGATCCGAGATGACGTACCCGGTGCTGCTGGGCAGAAAATTGTTGCGAGGTCGATTCCTGGTGGACGTTTCCAGCAAATATTTATCTGAAAAGAAAAGTGAAGAAGAAACGGAAATCTAGTCTGATGCACATAGTTGTACTATCCCGTAATTCGAAACTCTACTCCACCAGCCGGCTTGTAGAAGCGATCGAGGAGCGCGGCCATGAAGCGACGGTCCTGGATCACCTCAAATGCGACATTGTAAGTGAGAAGGATAATCCCTGCATTTACTACCGCGGTACCAAAGTGACCGGTGTGGATGCGGTGATACCGCGTATCGGGGCATCTGTTACGTTCTATGGTTCAGCGGTGGTGAGGCAGTTCGAAATGATGAAAGTTTTTACGGCCGTGGAGTCGCAGGCCCTGGTACGCTCACGGGACAAGCTCAGGAGCCTGCAGATACTGGCCCGAGCGGGGGTCGGCATGCCGAAGACGGTATTTACGAACTACTCCACGGAGGTTAAAAAGATTATTGACAGTGTCGGCGGGGCACCGCTTATCATAAAATTGCTGGAAGGAACCCAGGGGGTGGGGGTCGTGCTGGCGCCGACCCAGAAAGCAGCCGAATCGATGATACAGGCATTCCACAGTATGAAGGCCCGCGTCATTGTTCAGGAATTTGTCAAAGAGGCAAAAGGAGAGGATATCCGGGCTTTCGTTGTAGACGGCAAGGTTGTGGGGGCCATGAAACGAAAGGGGAAAGAGGGAGAGTTTCGGTCCAACATCCATCGCGGCGGAACAACCGAACTGATAAAACTGACCAGGGATCAGCGGCAGGCCGCCCTGATTGCCACGCGTTCGATGGGACTCTCCGTGGCCGGTGTGGACATGTTGGAATCCGACCGCGGACCGCTGGTACTGGAAGTGAACTCCTCACCCGGCCTGCAGGGGATAGAAAAAGCGACAAACAAGGATATCGCCGCCAAAATTGTATCGTATGTCGAAGACAAGGTGAACCAGCGAATGGCCCGAACCGCCAAACGGCGTAAAATCAAGAGTGATGCCTGAATTCATTTCGA
>JAWVZC010000208.1:0-7562 GCA_033722415.1 Balneolaceae bacterium
GTATAAGTCAGTCCTTCCGATGCCAGCTCATCGATGTTCGGAGTTTCAATATGGGGATGCCCCATAAAGCTGTAGTCGGTCCACGCCTGGTCATCCGATATGATGTATACGATATTGGGGGTTTGCTGCCGTTTCGCTTCCGCGTTTTGCGATTCCCGGGATGAATTACATCCCGATAATACAACAAGGACAAATGCGACCCCAATAAAAAGTATGGATCCAAACTTCATCATAATTTTACCCATTTTAATACCCTGGATTTTGTTGCATGTTATCATTAAGAATGATCTCATTCTCCGGTATCGGATAAATCAGCATAAAAGACTCCACATTAAATGCATTGGGATCAAGGGGCGTAGTCTGGGTAAAAGGCGTGGGTGGATTATTCACAAATAAATTTCCGTGAGCCCTCATTATTTCTACAGCCTTTTCATTTCTTACAAGGTCAAACCACCTGTGATTTTCAAATGCAAGCTCGAACCTCCGTTCTGCAAGTATAATATCGCGCATTTGCGATTGGCTTGATGCTGACGTGTCTGGCAACTCGGCACGATTTCGAACCTGGTTCACGAAATTTGCCGCTTCCGAGGTTCTTCCTCCCTGTTCATTTATTGCTTCTGCCAATAGCAGCAAAACATCGGCATAGCGAATAAGAGGCCAGTTATGATTTGTCCGGGCAAAGTTCTCATCGGTAGCCTCATCCCATTTTTTTACATAGGGTATGTTTTCTCCAGAAGGATCAAAAAAGTCAATAGAGGCATCCTTCCTGATATCGCCACTTTCATAGGCATTTACCAGCTGCAGGGTAGGCAGGTTTTTTCCCCAGGTGCCATCCCCGACCAGGGTAGGAATAACAGCCGGGAAGGAACCAACGGGAGCAAACTGGAAAATAAAATTGCTCGACTCCCCTTCCGCCCCTTCTTTGAAGGGAACCGAATAAATGATTTCAGCATTAAATTTATTTTGCGGATCGAAGATATCAGCATAATTCTGCAGTAGAGAATAGTTACCGCTGCTTACGATCTCTGAAAGTTTCTGTTCGGCTTCCGAATAATTTTCTCTCCAGAGATGAACTTTGGCCAGCATCACTTTCGCAGCCATACTGGTTGCACGGCCTACATTTGAACCGCTATAACTGGCGGGCAGTAACGATTCGGCGTCCTGAAAATCCTGGATGATTACTTCGTAAATTTCTTCTGGCGTAGCCTGCTCGATCTCAAACGTATTGAGCCCACTCGAAAAAGGTTCCAAAATCAATGGAACGTTTCTCCAGAGACGTACTGCGGTAAAGTAAAAGTACCCTCGCAGAAACTTCAACTCACCTTCTAACCGCTGTGCCAGCTGCGTATCCAGTGTCCCGTTTTCCACCCCATTGTCGAGCTCTGACAAGGGTAAATTGACATCTTTAATTCCGGTATAGAGCGTGTTCCATGCATTCTCAATTTCCGGTTCATCTGATCTGAGCACAAACCAGTCTATTCGAACCAGGCTTCGTAAAACACCCCTGTTCAACTCATTGTCATAGGTAGTGTTATCACTGCGTCCCTCCAGCAGAACATGGGCCTGCAGAACCCATTCCTGAAGTCGGGCATAAGCTGCACTGACACTTTGCAGGTATTGGTCCTCCTTTTCAAAAAAGTTGGCACTGGTTTCCGTGGTTTCTGGCGTGGGAGCCAGGAAGTTTCCGCTGTCACATCCCAGCAGTGAAACGAAAAGTAATATGATTGCTACCCTTCTTACGGTCTGTATTGGACTGAAAATCAACATAATTGGTTATCCCTGTTTAAATTGTTTAGAGTGTCAGGTTAATCCCCAGTGAAAACGCTCGGGAAAGCGGATTAACGTAATCATCGATACCTGGCCGTGCAGGATCATCGGTTGTAGAAACCTCGGGATTGAATCCTGAATAGTTGTCAATTCGTGCCAAATTATCGATCGTCAGTGTGACTCTTAACTGGCTTACTCCTATTCGGGTTGCCAGATCGGCCGGGATATTATACCCGACCCGCACATTTTTAATCCATAAGTGATCTCCCGGTTCCAGCCAGTCATCCATCCACTCCCGGGAATGAGAGTTAACCTCCGACCTGGGAGCAAAACCACTGCCGGGATTTTCCGGTGATTTCCATCGGTCAAGTACCCTCTTGCTGACATTCCACCGCCTGACGGTATTCATATCGACATCACGTATAGTAGGCATAATTTTATACCCCAGCATGCTGGTGAGAAGCACCGACAGGGAAAAATTCTTGTACGAAAACTCATTATTGAAACCTAAAATAATATCAGGTGTGGGGTCGCCAATCACCGTCATGTCATTGGTTCTGTCAATAATTCCATCTCCGTTGAGATCCCTGAAATTATTGGTTCCCGGAATGGCATCTATATCGGGAAACGTGGTTGCATTGGGGTCGTTTGCTTCCTCTACGGTAAATAATCCGTCTCTGATCAATCCCCATAATGCCCCCAGTTCCTCACCTTCCATAATGACATTTGTACCGCCCCGTCCGCCAAGGGTAATGCGGTCAATTTGTTCGGGCAGGTTTGTAACTTCATTGTTCGTCCAGGAAACATTCAGATTGCTACTCCATAATACCGAGCCCACACTTTGAGTGGTATTTAATGTGACATCCAGCCCCTTGTTAACCATTTCACCGAGGTTAATGCGTGTACTCTGAAAGCCGGAAGCACGAGGCGTATTGATGTTAAACAACATGTTTTTGGTAGTTTTTCTCCAGTATTCAACCATAAGATTCACCCTGTTGTTGAACATGCCCAGCGTAGCTCCTACCTGCCACTGCAGAGCAGTTTCCCACTTCAAATCCTGGTTGCTGATAGAGGACAGGGTCTTTCCCTCCTGAATCTGGTCGCCGATTACGGCACGGATAGAACTGAATTCGCCCAGCGCGTCATAATTCCCGATGGCGTTGTTTCCGGTCTTCCCCAGGCTTCCTCTCAATAAAAATTCATTCAGAAAAGTATCTTCGGGGTAGAAATTTTCATTGGAAATTCTCCATCCTACTGCACCCGATGGGAAATTACCGAACCGTTCATTTGCCCCCAGTCGCGAAGAACCTTCCCTCCTGAAATTGAACTCAGCCAGATATTTATTCTTATAATCATATTTAATCTGGCCAAAACCCGCCAGTAACGACCAGTCAAAATGATCACTAAAACCGTTTAATTCAGCTGCGGAGGCATAATTAACAACATCATCCGACGGAAAGACAGATCCCTGGATTCGGCTTAAATCACCCGTTTCCTGCTGGATACTGTGACCGAGAGTTACATCAAACGTATGGTTGTTAACACTCCTGTTATACCGCAATATGTTGTCTATTCCCCAGTTCTCCAGCTTAAATGCTTCATTCATGCCCTCATTATTTTGCGGAGGTGCTCCCCTGTCTAGCGCACCCGCCCCTCCAATACTGACATTTCCGATGGTGGTGGGTTGAAATTGTTCTGTTTCGCGGGTGAGCTGGCGTGCAAAAACCCGGGGCGTGTAGTGCAGCCCCTCCATGATCTCTACATCAAAATCGATATTGGCCTGCAAGTCCCTGTTTACCTGCTGATCAAGGGTTTCCCGGGCTTCAAACAGAGGATTCGGCCTGGAAAAAAATCCGGGGGCCGGCGCTCTCATGAACGGTACCAGGTTCCCGTTCTCATCAAATGGTGAGATGACGGGACTTCCTGTTACGGCCGCCCATAAACCGCTGCGTACCCCGTCGGAGGGTACTCTGTCGTTGACCGTCCGGCTCCCACTGAGATTTACCCCCATCTGAATCCGATCCGAAATGTCACCGTTAATTTTTGTACGAAGTGAAAGGCGTTCAAATGCATCGGAGGGCAACACACTTTTTTCATCTAAAAATCCACCTGAGATGACTGCTCTCAAATTTTCATTGCCTGTTCGGTAAGTTAAATTATGATTTTGGGAAATTGATGAGGTACCCTCCTGCAAGAACAGGTCAAGCCAGTCATAATCTTCAAGTTGCCCGCCACTGTCTAAAATTTGCTGCTTTTCACGCCATATTTCCGGTATCGGCGTTGGCGTTGAAACATTGTTAAACTCATCCAGTTCCCGAATTCGCTCGATATTGTAACGAACCGCCTCTTCTGCATTCAACATCTGAGGTCTCCAGTTTTCAGGAAGCTGTTTTATCGTAAAAAAGGAGTTATAGCTTAATTCATTGGTCCCCTGTCTTCCTTCCTTCGTTTCGATTACAACCACTCCATTTGATCCTCTGGCGCCATAAATAGCAGTAGCCGATGCATCTTTTAATACCGAAATATTGGAAATATCATCCGGATTCAGTGTCGAGGGAAATCCTGTTCCAACCGGGAAACCATCTACTACAACCAGTGGTTCCACCCCTGCGTTAATCGAACTGGTTCCGCGAACTCTGATTATGGGCGGTGAACCGGCTGCCCCTGAACCATCTTGTACACGTACACCGGAAACCCGCCCTTTCAATAAATTACCGGGAGTTGGTGTATTAATTTCATTCAGATTTAAGTCTTCTGCATTGAGTGTTGAAATACCCGAGACAATGTCTTCTCTTCTCTGGGTGCCTCCATAACCGACTACGACCAATTCCTCACCGCTGACGGCCTGAGATCTTAATTCCGTATCAATCACCGTACGTCCATTAATGGCCACTTCCCTGGTTTCATAACCGATAAAGGAGAAAATCAGGGTATCCTGTAGACTACCTACATTTAGTTCATACTCCCCGCTGGCGTTGGTTGCCGTCCCCTGAGCCGTACCCTTGATTAATACATTTACCCCAGGCAAGGTCTGTTTCGTCCGGGCATCTCTTACAGTCCCGCTAACCGTCTCCAGCTTTTGCGGAGCCTCGGCCAGCTGCTGTTCCTGTTTGAATATCACCAGGTTCCCTTTTTCAGAGATCGCATACCGCAATCCGGTATTTTTTAGCAGCGTATACATCGCCTTGTTGAACGTTACCTGTTCAAGGCTGACGCTCACGTTTTTATACAGGGGGAGGGCTTCCCTGCTGTATGAAAGGCTCAATTTCTGCTCTTTCGCCAAATTTTTTAACGCATTCAGCAGTAATTCATTCTCGAATGTAACAGATATAACCCTGTCTACGATTGATGTGTTGGACTTTTGCAGGTCTACACTTCCGATCAAACCCTGAACGACTTCTCCTTCAATGGAAGATTTATCTTCAGAGTTTGTTTGTCCCCATGCTATTGGTCCGGCACTTATACCGATTATTAACATAAAAGTAAGCACCGAAATGAATACCTTGCCCATACTGTGGCTACTTAATTTCATAAGTATATTCCCCTGTTATGTCGGTTCTGTTTTTGCTTATTTCGGATAAAATGTTATCCGGTTTTTATTTTTCTCATACCTCATCCCTACCGAAAGTGCAATAATGTTTAACACTTCCGTCATCGACTCTTCTTTGTAAATCCCTGTAATTGTGCGAGATGCCAGTGCGGAATCAGAGAGTTCGATTTCTATGTCATACCAGCGTTCTAATTTTTTCAATCCTTTTTTGAGGGGAGTATCTCTGAATATCAATTCTCCCCGCGTCCAGCCGGTAAACCGTGATACACTGTCCACTTCGTTCACAGAAAAGCTCTTATCTGCCAACGTAGCCATCTGATTTCCGGTTAACTCGGCCGATGCCTGCTGCCTTTGGTTGCTGCCAAAGGCAACTTTACCCTCTCTAACCACAATCTGCACCGTGTCATCGGGGTAGGCCTGCAGGTTGAATTCCGTACCCAACACGCGGGTTACTGTTTTGCCTGCCCGAATTACAAACGGTTTATTCGGATTGGACTCCACCGAAAAATATGCTTCGCCCTGCAGGTGCACTTCCCGGAGATCGGAAGTAAACTTAGCAGGAATTTCCAGCCGGCTGTCGCTGTTGAGCCACACCCGCGTACCGTCACTGAGTGTAAACTGGCTGCGCTGTCCTTTCTCTGTTACTACTTCCTGCATGGCAAGCACGGCCTCCTGCTGTTCAGGGGCATACATTTCATACATCAGCACCGAGAACATAACCACCATCAGTACCGCCACCGCGGCAGCTACCCGAATCCCAAAAGACCATTTCCTTTTTTCACGATTCCGGCGATTGATTTTGCTGTGCTCTTCGAAAGGGAACTCCACCAGTCGCAACGGGGTATCCCTGGTTCCATCCAATTTCTCAGAAAGCTCGGTCCAGCCTTCGTCGACATTCCATTCGTCATTGCTTGCCGAATCCTGCCATATCTCTTCCAGCTCGCCTGCAATCTCCCGGTGCCTGGCATTTTCATTGATCCACACCTCAACTTCCATTCGTTCCACCGGATTAGAGTTTCCGGAATAATATTTTCCCAGTTTTTGCCAGGGTATCCTCATTTCACTGTTATCTATGCTCTGTTTATTACTTGCGTTCCCTAACACAACTGAGTTTGCGGGTACCCCCACAAAAAATTTTATCTTTTGGGGATTAATCGGGAAAGTAAATTTTTTCGGGGAATTGCAGTGATAGTCGTTTACATGGAACGGTCCGGCATCTGACAAATATGTGTTCAGCACATGTCAGATAAACCGTAATATTGTTAGGTGCGTCAGCGGGGGGGAGAGGTAATCATAGAGAAATACAGCCGAATGTGCCAGATCACGGCACGGTAATTAGAATGCCGATGGACGAATAAAACATGAAGACCCTTACACCCTCTTTTCCCTGAACTTCCCTTCCCTTGTGGCCCCGTCCTCGGTATGTATAACGCAGCCCCTGATCCAGCTACTCTATATCAAAATTACATTACTAATATTAGCAGCAAGTAACAGTATATGGGTCCAGTGCTTGTGAACATAGGTTCGGATTTTTTTAAACGCTCTTCCCATTTGGGTTTCCACGGTTTTTACGGATACCCCCAGCACTGAGGCGATCTCTTTATAGGTCAAACCGCTGTCACGACTCAATTTGAAAATTTCCCGGCATCGATTCGGCAGTCTCTCAATTGCTTCCCGTATAACTTTATTTTTTTCCTCATTAAATGTCTTTTCCCGGTCTTTCTTCCATTCTTTGAGACGATCTTGAACATCAGTTTCGGTTCTCCGTTTTACTTCTTCATGTTTTTTATAGTTGAGCGATTCATTCCGTACCGATTTATAGAGGTATGATTTTGCATCTTCAAACCCCTCCCGGAATTCCTTCTGATCCCATATTTTAATGAAAACAGATTGAACTATATCTCTTGATATTTCGCGGTCACCGGTAAAACCAAAGGCATATTTGCACAGATCAGCAAAGAATGTGCGGTACAACGATTCTAGCTCGCTTTTCCGGTCCTCACGGATGGAAGCGGCAGATCTGTTGTTTTTGAATGCATTATCAGACATGATCGGCTCCCGTGGAGAACATATTATCAATTGTGGTGAAATAGTTACTCGTTATGATCCGGCCTTAATCTATAAATCCATGATTGGTTCACGTTATTTCCCATTAGCAGAACATCATCTACTAATAGACTTTTCATATTCCGGTACCACCCAATCCGGTGAACTATTTATAACTGGCGACCATTTCAGCTTGTGA
>JAWVZC010000209.1:0-7530 GCA_033722415.1 Balneolaceae bacterium
ACCTGTACCATCCGGAATCGTTTTAATATCAAGTGAATCGCTGTTTGCCCGGTGTATCAGGCCGTCCCACCGGCTTGATGAACCGGTCCCAAAAATAAGCAACTTATTGTTCTGTAGCCGGCCAATCATATCGAGATTTATCATGGCGGCCATCTGTTCTGTAGCCGCCGGCGGGTGATCGACAAAATGCTGCGATCCTATCAGGCCGATCTCTTCAGCCGAAAAAGCAACAAACAGCACGTTTTTTCGCGGTTTCCGCTCTGAAAAATAGTGAGCCAGTTCCAGCAGTCCGGCCGTACCCGAGGCGTTGTCGTCGGCCCCGTTGTGGATGCGGCTGGTATTGCGAGCCAGAGATCCGGGACCACCCATCCCGAGGTGGTCGTAATGGGCCCCGATAACCAGGTACTCGTCCGGAATCTCTGTTCCCCGGACGATACCGGCTACATTCCGGGAAACACGTTGTTGACCGGTTGTATCATCAGGGATCGAATGTGGAGAGCCGGAACTTGCCGTGTTCACCCGAAAAAGCTGGAAATAGGTGTTGTCATCGCCCGCGGGGATCAGTCCGTAATGTTCAAAATGATCGGCGATGTAGTTGGCCGCAACCGCTTCACCGGCGGATCCTGTCGCGCGCCCCTCCAGTGAATCACCGGCCAGAAATTCAATATGGCTCCGGATATCGCCGGGTGTAATGGCAGGAGACAGCGGCTTTGGTTTGTCTACCGGTGACCGGCAGCTGAGCAGCGCCAGGAAAATAATCCATCTGAAGCCTGATTTCATAAAACTCATATTATGACAGTTTTGAGAATGATAACAAACGGGAACCGCAATAAAAATTGGAAACGTGCTATTCACCAATGATCGGGATAAAATAGGCAACATGCTGTTGTGTTAACTACCGAAATCCGATGAAGTGCAGATTTCTGAAAAATACTGCAGAATCGATTTCCCGGGATATACAACCGTGCAACAGCGGGCCGTCAAAAATTCTGTCGGCACGCGTTTCTTCTTTTTATTTCAGTAGTACTACCGTATCTTTCATCAACATACTGAACACACTCACAATGGTTGGGGGTGCTTGCAACTGCGGGCTGAGATTATACCCTTGAGAACCTGAACCGGGTAATACCGGCGTAGGGAAACCTGATCCTGACTACTTTCGGGATTCAGCATTTTTTGCAAGTTTACCTCCTCCTCTTACAACCGATAAGATGGAGGATTTTTTATGATTAATTGCATATTACGACTGGTAGGCGCATTCCTGCCCATTCTGCTCATCAGTTCCCACGCATTTGCCCAAACCGTTCGCGGCACCGTGCACGATGCCAAAACCGGCGAACCGCTCTCCGGGGCGAATGTCGTCCAGATCGGCACCGATAACGGCACGTCGACCGGGCATGAGGGCCGTTTTTCACTGGCATTGCTGGACGAACACCCAAACAGGATATCAGTCTCCTTTGTGGGGTATCGCACACAAACCGCAGATATTGGAGAGTGGGGGACCGAACTGGATATCCGGCTGGTTCCGGCATCGATTATGAGCGGGGAGATTTTTGTGCGGGCCCTGAGGGTGGATGAATCTTCACCAATGGCCTATGAAAACGTGGAGCGCGAGGAGATCGAAGCGAAAAACCTGGGGCAGGACATTCCTTATCTGGTGGAATCTACCCCCTCGGTTACCACCACATCCGATGCGGGCGCGGGGATCGGGTATTCCGGGATTCGCATTCGCGGAGTCGACCCCACCCGCATCAACGTCACCATCAACGGGATCCCGCTGAACGATGCGGAGTCGCACGGGGTGTTCTGGGTGGACCTGCCCGATTTGTCCTCATCCGTGGAAAATATCCAGATACAGCGCGGGGTGGGCACTTCGACACACGGTGCCGGCGCGTTTGGGGCGACGATGAACATCCAGACCGCCACCATGGAACCGGTACCGTACGGCGAGGTCAATACGGGAGCGGGCTCCTTCAACACGCGAAAATTCAACGTGCAGCTTGGGTCCGGTCTTATGGAGAACGGCTGGCAAATTGAGGGAAGGCTCTCGAAAATTGCCTCCGACGGGTATATCGACCGGGCATTTTCCGATCTCAAATCATTTTACCTCAGCGGATCGCGGCACGGCGATCGCAGCTTGCTGAAGGTGGATATCCTCTCCGGGGTTGAGGAAACCTACCAGGCGTGGAACGGGGTTCCCGAACCGGTACTGGAAGGAGACCCACAGGGCGTGGAGCGCTATATCACCAGCCTGTTTCTCCACCCGGAAAAAGCGGAACATATGCGGAAGAACGTTGGAAATCGTCGCTTCAACGAATTTACCTATGATGACCAAACTGACAACTACCAGCAGGATCACTACCAGGTGCACTACTCCTACCGTCTCAGTGACCGGTGGAATCTCAACAGGTCGCTGCACTACACCTACGGAAGAGGATTTTTCGAGGAATTTCGCCACGACGAAGAGCTCAGCATTTACGGTATCGGTCCCGTGACAGTGGGAGGGGCGACGATTATCAATAGCGACCTGGTACGGCGGCGCTGGCTTGATAATCACTTTTACGGCCTTATCGTATCGACCGATTACACGGTACCTGACAAGTGGTCGGTCACCGTGGGCGGCGGGTATAATGAATATGACGGTGACCATTTCGGGGAGGTGATCTGGGCGCGTTTTGCAGGTGACAGCAGCATCGAGGAGACCTACTACGACAATAACGGCTTCAAGACTGATTTTAACATTTACGGCAAAACAATCTACTACCTTACAACCAGGCTGAGCGGGTATCTCGACCTGCAGTACCGCCGCATCACCTACGATTTCCTGGGGAAGGATACCCGGTTGACGGGTGGGACAGAACAGCTGGTGGATCTGCGACAGAGCGACAAGCTCGGTTTTTTTAACCCGAAGGTCGGGATGGTATACCGGCTGAATGACCGCCAGCGGCTGTATGCCTCGTTTAGCGTAGCCAACAGGGAACCGACCCGCGAGGAGTATGTGAACTCCACGCCGGAAAGTCGACCACGGCATGAATCGCTGTACGACTGGGAGCTGGGCTACCGCGGCACGTACGAGCGGTTTTTCGGAGCGCTCAACCTCTATGTTATGATGTATGATGATCAACTGGCGCTGACCGGGGAGGTCAACGACGTCGGGGCCTACATTCGTCAAAATGTGGCGGACAGCTACCGGGCGGGGATCGAACTGCAGCTCGGGGTGGATCTCGGTGCCGGGTTTGAATGGTCAGGCAATGCCACATTCAGCAGGAACAGGATCCGCGACTATATCTACTTCCTGGATGATTTTGACCAGGGCGGCCAGCAGGAGACAACGCTTGAAAATACGGCGCTATCCTTTTCCCCCTCCGTGATCGGGAACTCCATACTCGGATTTACGCATGACGGGTTTTCCGCCGAACTGACCACAAAGTACGTTTCGAGGCAGTATCTCGACAACACCGAAACGGAGAGCCGCTCACTGGATCCCTACTTCGTCAACGACATTCGGTTCGGGTACAACTGGACGGAGATCCCGTTTCTGGAGGCGGTACAGGTTACGATGCAGATCAATAATCTGCTGAATCACAAATACGAAACCAACGGTTATACCTTCGGGTGGATTGCAGGCGGAGAGGAGCGGCATTTTAACTACTACTACCCCCAGGCCGGGCGTAACCTGCTGCTGCAGCTACAGTTCAGGTTCTAAGAAAAGAGAAGAATTAAATTCGGGCAGGCAGAACAGGTGCCTGGCATACAGGGGTGTATGGACATGAACGTATTTCCCGCAACTCGGATAACACAGGTTATGCTGATCGGCACCGGTTGATTTTTAAGGCGCAATCCGAATACTTGTTCCGTGATAACCCCCAGAAACAGTACCATCTGTGTTCCATACCCTGCTAAGTGGCCGTGCAGTAGTTAAAAATGGGGTAGTCACCGTCTGTGTTTACGGCTTCATTTCCCGGACCGTTAGTGCTAATTATCGTCCCAGACGACTTTCGACCCCACGGTTTCATCGCCTACCACCACTTTCTTCAGGTTGCCGGGAATATTCATGTTGAACACGATGATCGGGGTGTGATTTTCCCGGCAGAGCGTGAATGCCGTCAGGTCCATGATATCCAGGCGCCGTTTCAGGACTTCCTCGCCGGTAA
Organism: Balneolaceae bacterium; assembly: GCA_033722415.1. Classification (GTDB taxonomy): domain Bacteria; phylum Bacteroidota; class Rhodothermia; order Balneolales; family Balneolaceae; genus JAMQKA01. The sequence continues at coordinate 4,155 of JAWVZC010000209.1, forward strand.
TAACGGGGAACTTCTCGGCATCCGGGTTCTTTTCCGGGTCGGAATCAAAGATTCCGTCCACCCGGGTTCCTTTCAGGATAACATCGGCCTCCACCTCAATGGCCCGCAGTGACGCCGCCGTGTCGGTGGTGAAATAGGGATTACCGGTGCCCGCCCCGAAGATGACAACACGCCCTTTCTCAAGGTGGCGAATGGCCCGGCGCCGAATATACGGTTCCGCAATCTCTTCCATGCGGATCGCCGACATCAGGCGGGTGTAAACCCCGAGGCGTTCCAGGGAATCCTGCAGTGCCATGCTGTTGATCATGGTGGCCAGCATGCCCATGTAGTCGCCCTGCACGCGGTCCATCCCCTCGGTGGCCCCCTTCACCCCGCGAAAGATATTTCCGCCCCCGATGACCACGCAGATGTCGATGTCTTCATCGTGCAGGGCCTTGATCTCTTCCGCGTATTGCGACAGGATATTGCCGTCGATCCCATGTCCCTGTTCACCCAGCAGGGCTTCCCCGCTTAATTTCAGGAGTATTCGCTTGTATTGTTGTGCCACGGTGTGCTGTTTTTGTTGTTTAAAATCGTTTATATATAAAAAAAAGGTTACCGAATTGGTAACCTTTTTTGAATTCGTCAAATGGGTTAGGAATCTTCCCCCAGCTGCAGCCGGTGAAACGATTTCACCAGGGGGGCGTCATTCTGTTTGAGGTAGTCTTCCACGGAGAGACTGTTATCTTTCACAAATTTTTGTTCGAGCAGTACATGTTCTTCATAAAATCGGCGGAGTTTGCCCTTAGCCGCTTTTTCCGCGATCTCTTCCGGTTTGCCTTCATTCAGAAGCTGATCTTTGGCAATTTCCAGCTCCTTTTCGACGACAGAACTGTCAACGCCTTCACGGGTAACGGCCAGCGGCTTCATGGCTGCTACCTGCATGGCAACATCTTTGGCGACCTCCTGGTCGTCAATGGCACCTTCGAATTCAACCAGTACACCCAGCTGGCTGCCGGGATGGATGTAGGAGACGAGTTGTCCCTCCGACTTGACGAGCACAACACGGGCGATCACAATTTTTTCTCCGATTTTGCCGATCATGTCTTTCAGGTGATCGGCTACGGTGAGCCCGTCCAGTTCGGTTTTCAGCAGTTCGTCCACCGATTCGATCTCTTCGTTAAAAACGAGATCGACGAATGACTCGGCCCGGGCCTGAAAGTCGTCGTTACGGGCTACAAAGTCGGTTTCGCAGTTGATTTCCAGGGCAGCTGCCTTGGTGCCGTCGCTACTTACCCTGGTAACGATCAGTCCCTGGTCGGCTTCGCGGTCGGCCCGCTTTTCGGATAGTTTTTGTCCCTTTTTGCGGAGGATTTCAACCGCGCGGTCAAAATCGCCATCGGCCTCCTGCAGAGCCTTCTTGCAATCCATCATGCCGGCTCCGGTTTGGTCTCGCAGTTTTTTTACGTCAGATGCAGAAATACTCATTTCCGTTCAGAAATTTATTTTGGGGTTTGTAGATTGGGTCGGTACAGGGTGCCCGGTACGGTTACTCTTGCTCGTCGGCACCTTCATCGTCCTCACCGGCTTCATCCTCTGAGTCGTTCTCTGAATCCGAATCGGTATCATTATCGGAGTCAGACGATTTTCTGCGCCGGCTTCTTCGCTTGCGCTGCGTCTGTTCCGCCTTTTTGGCTTCCTCGGCGGCCTGTTCCAGCAGTTCCTCCTCGTTCTGGGCCTCGCGTTCGGCGTTGCCCTCGATAATGGCATCTGCCACCATGGAGGTGATCAGTTGGATGGTGCGGGCGGAATCATCATTACATGGAATGATGTAATCGGGAATATCGGGATCGCTGTTGGTATCCACCATCGCCACAATCGGGATGTGCAGTTTTACGGCTTCCTTGACCGCGATATTTTCCTTGATGGTATCCACGATAAATACGGCTCCCGGCAGGTGGTTCATGTTGGCGATACCGCCAAGTGTCTGTTCCAGTTTGTCCTGCTCACGTTCCAGCATCAGGGCCTCTTTTTTGGTGAGGTCGTCGAAGGTACCGTCTTTGCTCATGCGGTCGATCTCCTCCATCCGCCCGATGCTTTTCTTGACGGTGGAGAAGTTGGTGAGCATGCCCCCGAGCCAGCGGTGCGTCACATACGGCATTCCGCAGCGTATCGCTTCTGTCTTTACAATATCCTGGGCTTGCTTTTTGGTGCCTACAAAAAGAATGGTCTTGCCGGCTCGCGCCAGTTTGGCCACCTCTTCCAGGGCATTTTGCAGGTACTGTTCGGTTTTTTTCAGGTCTATAATGTGGATCCCGTTGCGTTCCATGAAGATAAATTCCTTCATCTTGGGATTCCACCGGCGGGTGAGATGCCCGAAATGGGCCCCCGATTTCAATAGTTCGTCTAGGCTTGGTGCAGTTGGCATGTGATATGTGTGATTTCTATTTGAGTTAGTCCGCTACACAGGTCATTCCCGGCGCTAACCCAGCATCACATGTTCAGGTTGTGTGCTGAGCACTCGGCGCAACGAGGTCTCTGTGTATGTGTGATTTTTCAGTAAGTGGTTATTTGTTACTCGTTATTAGGGTGGAACTCTGCTGATAAGAAGCTGAGACTAATAACAAATAACCAGTTAACGAATAACAAATTACCGTTTGGAGAACTGGAATTTTTTCCGTGCTCCGGGTTGACCGTACTTTTTGCGCTCAACCATACGATCGTCACGGGTAAGCAGATCGTGTTCCTTGAGGATGGAGTGCAGCTCTTCGTCGTGATCATCCAGCGCGCGGGCCAGGGCCAGCTGAATGGCACCGGACTGGCCGGTCATGCCGCCGCCGCGAACGGTCACCTTGATATCGAATTTGCCTTCGTTTTCGGTGAGTTCCAGCGGAAAGATCGCCAGGTTGCGGTGCGCGCGGGTGTGGAAATAGTCATCCAGGTCCCGCCCGTTAACTTCAAACGCGCCATCACCGGGCTGAATGTAGAGTCGAGCTGTCGAGGTTTTCCGTCGTCCTATGAAATTCTTCTGAGCCATAATGCAAATTAACTGTCGAGTTCAATTTTTTCCGGTTGCTGTGCGGTGTGCGGGTGTACCGGACCGGCGTAAACCCGAAGGTTGGTCAGCAGCTTGCTGCCCAGGCGGTTTTTCGGAAGCATTCCCTTAACGGCATTTTTGATCAAAAACGTGGGATCTTTCTCCAGGTATTCCTCCGCCGTTGTGAAACGCTCGCCGCCGGGATACTCGGTATGGCGAAAATACTCCTTCTTTTGCCACTTGTTGCCGGTAAGCTTAACCTTTTCAGCATTGATAACAATTACATTATCTCCGGTGTCCATGTGTGGAGTAAATTCCGGCTTGTGTTTGCCACGCAAAATCGTGGCCGCCTTGCTGCTC
>JAWVZC010000210.1:0-7468 GCA_033722415.1 Balneolaceae bacterium
AGATTTCGTGGTCTTATGGAGGTGAATAGTGGTTCTATTTACCGAAAAAGAGCGCGAAATCTGGCCAAACCTGACGCTTTTGCAGTAGGTTTAGCTAAGTCCAACAGACTCCTAGAACCTGCAATATCATATCACTCGGTCAGTGCCTTTATTTTTTCCACGACCACCGGCGTGTAAATCTGCTCCTCTTCGTTGACCTCGCCACGAACCTCGACACCCGCCCCGTAGATCATCAGCCACACCTGGTCGGAGCCCTCGATATCGGTCCCGTGATGCTGCCAGGTATCCAGCGGCCGGGTGCCGCGCCCGTGATCGGTAGTAACGATGAACGTGGTCCGGTCTTTGTAATAGGGATTCTGCTGCGTGTACTCCCACAGCTCCCGCAAAAAGGCGTCGGTGCTGTGGGCGGAATTCAGGTAGGCCTCGTAATTGCCGTTGTGGGCAAAGTCATCGGTCTCCCCGTAGGCGATATAGACGATATCCGGCTGTTCCCGCTTCATGTACTCCAGGGCGTAGTTGTGGGTAAACATATCGAGCCGCACCGAGCTCCAGGGACTCGGCGTGTGGGGCTGCACCCGGTTTAGGAACTTTTCGATGACGGTCAGGTTGTTGCCATCTGCCGTGTCAAACCCGGCGTTGACGGGTATTCCACTGCGTTCCTCGTTGATGATATGGGAAAATACCTCCCAGCTTCCGAATGCCGCTACGCTGCCGCGGTATTTCGGGCTTTTGTTCAATGATTCCAGGATGGTAACATTCGGGTTCGGAACCTTGTCGTTGCTGTTGATCCGCTCGTCATCCGGGGACCCGGTCAGAATTTCGTTATAGCCGGGGTACGAGAACCACATGTTGTTGGTCAGGTTCATTTTACTGCCGTCATGACGGTTGCCGTGGATGCTGCCCATCTCCACGATCCGGTTCCATACAAACGGCATCAGGGCTTCCCGGCGCGCTTCCGGCGTTTCGCGCCAGAACTTCTCTTTCAGAGAAATGGCATCTGAGACATATCGCTTGTGGCCGATCAACTCCGGGTCCGCCCCGGTAAACAGCTCCTGCCAGCGTAATCCGTCCAGTGTGATAAGCACAACTATTGGTTTTTCGCTTTCCTGTGCGTACACAGGAGATGCCGTACAAAAAATGCCGGTCATCAAAATCAGTAACAGGCCAATACATACAGATCTTTTCATAGTATTGAATGTAAAATATTGAGAATTACGAATTGTGCATTGAACGATTGAGATTATAAGCCGGGTGATCTACAATCCTGATATCCCGTGACGCCTGGCAATGGGTGCAGGTTGTCTTTTGATGACAACGCTGCCCCGGGAAAATACGCAAGCTGCCTTTAATTTTGTTACACACCTGGTGGTACCGAACCATTGCAACGGAATGATCAAACTATTCGGATTGAATCCCGGCATATGATCAATTCAAACCGAATAGGTAACATACTCCCGGTCGAACGAACCGTCGGAGTAGAGATTGATCATCGCGTAACCGGGTGGCGTCTGATGATAGTGCCCGTTCCACCAGTTGCCGCTGACTGCGCCATTACAGAGGTAGGTCACGTTGTTGTAGTTCGACCCTGTCCAGCAGGTGGATATGTCCGCTCACACAGAGCTGCACATTGGGGTGCCGGTAAAAGAGCTCCACAATCCGGCGCGCATCAATATGGACCCAGGCCCCGGGTATCACCCAGTCGCCCGTTTCTCGTTGTCACCGTCAAAAAACGCCGCGGCACACATGATGGGAATGTGGGAAAGTACAAACACGGGGGTCTGTTCCGGTACCTGTTCCAGGTCGTGCTTCAGCCACTGGAACTGCTCCTCATCCAGCCTGGCCGTGTACCATTCCCCGTCAACGGTATGGGTGCTGTCCAGGACGATAACGTGCCAGCCGGCCCTGTCGAAACTGTAGAACCGCCGTTCCAGCTCCATCGCCTCCATCGCCCATTTTTTCCCGTAAAGCGGGGCGGATTTCGGCCCCTGTCCCCAGACATCATGATTGCCGATACAATGAACCACAGGCAGGGAGTTTTCCTGCTTCAGGATACGGTGCCACAGGTTCCACTGCTTCTTGACACCGGTTCGGCCTTCGGCAAGGGCGTCATCGATACTGTCACCGCCGTTGAAAATGATATCGGGCGGATCTTCCTGGGACTGGAGATGGTGAAGACATCTCTCAAGTCCCTTCGGTGCACTATAGGGATCCTCCGGGTTGTTATGCAAATGTACATCTGTGATATGAGCAATACGCAGTACACGTTCCTTTCCGGGCTGTTCCTGCAAACCGGATCCAGTGCCCAGCAGCGGCAGAAGCGAGGCCAACCCGGCTGATGTCAGAAAATCTTTGCGTTTCATGATCATACTCGTTTGATAGTTCGTGGTGGTTTTTGAACTCATACCCATTCCCGTCCCGGTCCCTGCGCCCTATCCGGGGGACATGAGAGAACATCCCCCGGCTACGGACACCGAGCGAGGAATGGGATATCGTTGCCAGAGACTCAGTTCCTTTTCATCCGGTCCGGTCATTCCAGCCACCAGGGAGTGGCCCGAATGATGTCGTTGCCCTCGCCGAACTGCCGGGCGATCGCCTCCGAGACATTGGCGTTGTTGTTCTGGTACTCGCTCTGCGGGTAGATCCACCGGGTAGGAGGTCCACCGCTCTCCGGTTCCATAAACGCAGGGTACCCGGTTCGCAGGTGCTCGAAATAGGGGGTCCATCCGCACTGCAGGAACATCATCAGGTACTTCTGTGTCACGATTCGTTCAATCTGCTGGTCGCTGGTAGTGGCATTGGAAAAATCGACGAGGCTGCCCCGAAGGTAGGTTTCGGCACTCTGCTCGTCAACATAGGAAGCATACTCCTCGGCGTGCATGTTATAGAAGGCGAAGTTCGCCTTCACCCCGTTCTCATAGTAGGTTTGCGCAGACCCGGTGCTGATCCACCCGCGAACACGCGCCTCGGCCAGGATAAACTGCAGCTCGGAATATCCCAGCAGCAAGTGCGGCTCGTTGGTGGGATCGGTGGTATAGCGCAGGTCGACCTTCGAAATATTGCCTGCGGCCGCCTTGTCGTCATTCTTCCCGTACTGGCCGATCGGCTTGCCGCCCTCATACGCGCTGAAATTGTCCACCGACAGCCCCTGCTCCTTGGCGTTTTTGGTCTGGTCGGCGTAGATAAACAGGCGGGGATCCTGCCGGTCCTGCAGCTTCTGTATAAAGGTGGAGTCAACATAGAGGCCGGAACCGTAGTCGCTGTCGTTGAACTCCCCGTACTGGCTGCCGATCTGGTCGAAAAACTCCAGCTGGCCGTTATCGGCGTTGGATTCCATGATCGGCTCGTTTGCCACGATGTCGGCAAAACGGTTGGCGATATCCAAGTCGGCGTCACTCTCCCGTTTCGAGAGAGTCATCAGCACCTTGAGTCGGAAGGAGTTAATCAGCTTTTTCCACAGGGCGGCATTGCCCCCGTAGATGATGTCGCCCTCGATAATATCGTCATCCTGCAGCAGGCTGTTGGCCTCCTCCAGCTCCTGCAGGATTCCGAGAAACACCTGTTTCTGGGAGTCATACTCCGGGGCGTATACTTCCCCGGTTTCCCCTTTCAGTGCCTGGCTGTAGGGGATGTCACCGAACCGGAGCGTAAGCTTGTAGAAGTAGTGCGCCCGGAAAAATTTACCCAGGGCCTCGTACGCCGGTTTTTCGGTACGTTGCGCTTCCTCGATCATCTTGGTGACGTTGCGCAGCTCGTCATACTCCCCGAAACTGCCGCGCCCCCACTTGTAATACTGCAGCTCGTTCTCTCCGGCCGTGCTGACAATCATGCGGCTGGCGTAGAGCGGACTCTGCCCCACTACCTGGAAGGCGTTTTCCGAGATTTCGGTTAGCAGCAGGTGCGGGGGCGTTTCCGACACATTATTGGGATTCTCTGCTATTACGCCCAGGTCTTCGCAGGAGCACAACAGCAGTGCAAGTAACAGGGATGTCAGTGGTATTCCAAGTCTATACATGATTCTGGTCATTGTGATGTTGTTTTATCAAACAGGTTAGAAAGAAGCGTCGATTTTAAGGCCCACGTATCGGGTCGAGAGGTCCTGCAGGTCGTTGTCGTTGCCGAAGTCGGGATCGATGATAATCGCTTTTTTCAGGATCGCGAGGTTGTACCCGAACGCCGTAACGCTGAGGTTCTTGATCGCCGTATCCCGGAACAGGTCGCTGATATCGTAGGTCAGCGAAACGTTGCGCAGCTTCAGGTAACTCCGGTCGAATATGTTGGCGAATTTCTCGCTTTCATCCTGGGTGACGGCCGCCCGGTAGGGGTAATTTTGCGACCACTGCTGCCATCCTACCGCGGTAGTGTTCTCCTTGAATTCGCGGGTGTCCCTGATGACATTGCCGTCGGCATCGCGCACCAATTCCCCGCTGACGACATTCACCCCTTCGGGAACGTAAACCGGTTCGCCGGCGGCATACTCTTCATCGCGCCAGGTGGTAGACTCGGGGTGCTTACCGCCCCACCACATCTTTTCGACGGTCAGCGAGCGCATCACGCCTCCCACCGCGCCGTCGATGCCCAGATCGAGCTTCCACTTATTGTACTGGAACTGGTTCTGCAGGCCGTATCGCCAGTCGGGGTTGGTGTGTCCCTTGAGCTGGGGATAGGGATCCTGTGTAGGCAACCCGGTGGTCTCATCCAGGATCACCTGCCCGTCGGGCGACTTCATCCAGCCGGTGGCGTAGTAGTTGTCTGCCCGTTCGCCCACCGAGAGGTTGTTAAAGGTTTCACGCCCCTCGTAGATGCTGGTCAGCTTGCGCACCCAGGTGTACCAGTTGGCGGTAATGCCCCAGTTGAAATTGCTGTTTTCGATGGGATAGGCGTTGACCACCACTTCCCACCCGTTGGTGGTGTACTCGTTACCGTTCACCTTGCGGCTGCTGAACCCGGAGGCCTGCGATACCGGCAGATTGATGATCTGGTTGCGATCCAGCACGTTGAAGTAGGTGACGTCAAAATCAACCGTGTTGTTGAAGATACCGGCGGATATGCCCACCTCGGTGGATATCGACTGCTGGGGTTCAATATTGGGATTGACGATGCCCGAGGGGTACGCCAGCTGCGGGTTGCCGTTGTAGTCACCCGTTTTTTGGTAGTAGGCCACCGTCTGGTACGGGTTGTTGAAATCGGGATCCAGGTCGCTCGACACCTTGGCCCAGGAGCTGTACACTTTCAGAAAGTCGAGCTGGTCGGGCAGATCCACGACATTCGAAACCATCACACTCAGCGAGGCCGACGGATAGAAATAGGAGTTGTTGGACTCCGGAAGTGCAGAAGATCAGTCGTTGCGGCCGGAGAAGTTGAAATAAAACGCATCCATAAGGTCCAGGTCCATCGAGGCGTAGAGGCTGCGTATCGCCTTCCTGCGCTGGTGGGTGGAGGCCTTCACGTTCCGGTTCGTATTGTTCAGGCTGTAGACCCCCGGCACCCCCAACCCGTCGCTGGAATTGTAGTATTCTTCAAACTCCTGGTAAAAGGAATTGGCCCCGGCGTTGAGGGTGACCCCCAGAAACGAGACCGGTTCGACCTGGTAGTTGAACCGAAGATCGTTGTCCAGTGATAACCCGGCCGTATTCCAGGTTTTGTAGAATCCGTCACGCGGGTCGCCGTAGCGCAGGTACGATTTGGGGCGCTCCTGGTCTTCAAACCGGTCGCGCTTGTTGACCGAGCTTCGTGCTTGCAGGAAGAGGTTGTCGGCCAGATCCCACTTCAGGCGAAGCTGCCCGCGAAACACATCCGAATTATACTCCTGGTTCCGCTCGTATGCCCCGAAATAGGGATTGTTGTACCAGGCGTAGTTCCAGTTGGCCTGCAGGTATCCCTCGCGGCCCGGCACCCAGAAGTTGTTACGCAGCGCATCCGGGTCTACATCGGTTCCCTGCCACACCAGCAGCGTGTAGATGTGGTTGTTGGGACCGTAGCCGTAGGCCGGGTAGTTGGGAGAATAGACCTTGTTGTAGGTCAGCTTGTTGTCAAGTGTCAGGGTGGGACTCAGTTCAAACGTGGAGGCAAAACTGAGGCCGCCGCGGGTCAGCGAAGTGTTGGGCACCTGTCCCTGCTGGTAGGAGTAGTTGCCGCCGAAGCGGTAGCGGGCCTTGTCGCCCCCGAAAGAAACCGAGAAATCGGTACTGGGAATGATACCCGGGCGCATAAACTCCTTGATGTTGTTGTGCGACTCCCACGCGATCGGCACCCGCTCGTAGCGCGACTTGTCGTCATATTTGGTGCCCTCCACCGTACCGTACCATTCGATCGTTTCACCGGTTTCGGTATCCAGGATCGGGCTGTTCCACTGTGGAATTTTGACGCCCTCCTCGAACTTGGGTCCCCAGATCATGTCGCCGTCGGCGATACCGCCGTCCTTGCCGTCCCAGAACTCATACTGCCCGTTCGAGCCGTTCCCGTACTCGTCCTGGTACTCCGGAAACACCGTGTACCCGGCCGAGACCATGGTACTGGTGGAGATATTGATTGCAAGTCCCCGGCTTTCGGCATCCTTGGTGGTGATCAGGATCGCGCCGTCCTTTCCGCGAGCACCGTAGAGAGCCGAGGCGGAAGTTCCCTTCAGCACGTTGATCTCCTTGATATCGCTCTTCGAGATATCAAACAGGTCGCTGTCCACCGGGATGTCATCCACCACGATCAGCGGTTCCTTGCCCCGCAGCGAAAATTTGGCGCCCTGGAACATGCCGGTGGGATTGTCGACCGACAGCCCGGCCACCTTGCCGCTGAACAGGTTGCCCAGGTTCTGCGCGCTGGTGTTGTTTATGGCGCTGGTCTCAATCTGCTGGGTGGCGTAACCGATCTTCTCTTTCACCTGCGTGAGGCCGAGGGCCGTTACCACCACATCACCCATCTCGCTGGTCGTTGCCTGCATGGTGACGTTGAGCGAGTCGCGGCCCGCCACGGGAATAACCTGTGTCTGGTACCCGATAAAAGAGAATACCAGTGAATCGTCCGGCTGCACGCTGATTTCGTACCGTCCGCTGATATCGGTCGTGGTGCCGATGCTGGTGCCCTTCTTTATGATATTGACGCCGGGAAGGGCACCGCCCCGGTCGTCCGTAACCGTTCCCGTCAGTTGATAATCCTGGGCATGAGAGCATGCCGATGGATAAAAATCCAATGAAAATTAGTAGTCGTTTCAATATAGAACCTGATAGCTTTTGAGTTGTTTTGAAATGAGAGAGGACCCCAAGCTACCGGGCGTGATTAATAGAAATATTAGGCCGCCGTTACGATAGGATTATCATCACGGGGATAGATATTACGATTTGATAAAAAATGAAGTGGCTACATTATCTTTGGGTTAACTCCCCGTTTGGGCTTTCCAAATTCACGGGATTGTTTCACCTTTACCGGAATGGCCGTTTCGGACATGCGGCATCCGGGCGGCCACCGCTTGCAACGC
>JAWVZC010000211.1:0-7464 GCA_033722415.1 Balneolaceae bacterium
AAATTTTTATAGTCGCGCATCATATTGCGTTTGGCGATTTCCGCGATTGCCCCGGCCATCTCCACCCCGGTGGGTCCGCCCCCGATAACCACGTAGGTGAGGTAGGGCTCGCGAAGTTTGGGATCATCGATCTGCTCAGCTTCTTCGAGGGAGAGCAGGATCCGTTCACGAACTTCGAGGGCATCGGAGATCGACTTCAGGCCGGGGGCGTAATCGGCCCACTCGTCGTGGCCAAAATAGTTGTACCGGGCCCCGGGGGCCGCCACCAAGTAGTCGAAATCATAGGATCGCCCATCTTCGAGCACCAGGCTCTTGCTGTCCTTGTTGATTGATGTGACTTCCCCCATCACCACGCGGACATTCCTGTGCTTGCCCAGTACGGCCCGGATCGGCACGGCTATGTCGCCGGGAGAAAGGGCGGCCGTGGCCACCTGGTACAGGAGGGGCTGAAACAGGTGATGGTTGGACTTGTCGATAATGGTGACATCGAGATCGGAATCCCGGAGAATTTTAGCGGCAGATATACCCCCGAAACCGCCCCCGATGATAATGACCTTTTTCCTGTTGTCCATTTGAACTAATCGTGTTCCTGAATTGCACTTGTGATCGAGCTTATTCGAATGGGGCTACAAAAGGTTACGCCCGGACCGCGTGCAACTGGTCTAATTCATCTTGGCTTTCACCTGCATAACAATCTCCTCGATCTCATTTTTAGAAACCTGGTAATGCTCATTGCAGAAATGGCATACCAGTTCCTGGCCTTCGTCGCTGATCTCTTTCAGCTCCTGGTAGTCGAGCATTGAAAGAGCATTCACAAACCGCTCCCGGCTGCAGCGGCAAAAGAAGTCGACCGGCTGGCGGTCGAGTTCACGTACTTCCAGCGGAGACAGGGCCCGTTCCATCAGATCGTCGATATAGAGGCCATCCGAAAACAGGTCATTTATGGGGCGGAACTGCTTGAGGTTTTCCCGGAGCTCGTCAATTTTGCCCTCCGGGGCATCGGGCAGTCGCTGAACCAGGATGCCGCCTGCTTCCGTTACCTCGCCTTTGTCGTCAATACCGACATCGAGCAGCACGGCCGAGGGCACCTGCTCCGACTGGAACATGTAATAGGCCAGGTCATCGGTGATATTCCCTTTGACAATTTCGATGGTGCTGGTTTTGGGCTCGGCCTCATTATACAGAATTTTTTTCAGCGTGAGTACTCCTTTTCCAATGCCGTCGCTGAGTTGGGTGCTGCTGTCGGAATAGTCAAGCTCCACCTGGGGACGCTGTACATATCCCCTGATTTCGCCCACGCGATTGGCCTCGGTCACAATCTGTCCCACCGGTCCGTCACAATCCAGCCGGAGCTGAATACGCTCTTCACCCTTCAGTTCCGAGGCCAGCAGCATTACGCCGGTAAGGGTGCGCCCAAGCAGTACGGTATTCAGCAGCGACAGTTCATGCTTTCGCCTGGCGGTTTTTACCACATCGGTGGTTTTGACTACGGAGATTTTAAAATGACCATCGTTGGAGATTCCCTTGATCAGGCGATCTTTGTGTTCAAAGCGTTCTTTGGATAACATCGAAATCAGTAGATTTTGTTGTCACAGCATTCATAAAAAAGGCGACCCTGCGTGGCGGGCCGCCGGTGATCTAAACGAAAACCCTTCACAATTAATTGCGGTCCCTGAGGTAGATCTCTCCCAGCCGCCCGGAAAGCGAGCTACGGGATGAGTAGATCGTGTGCAGGTCGCCGATCTCTCTTATTCGCTGTTCCGCAAGCACATTGGAAGCGGCATAGGTCGGCATATCGTTCCGCTCGGCATACTCAAGGATATCCAGCATCACATCATAAATTCGGGAGGCCTTGCTGTGGGCGCGTTTCTCGTCGTAGCCCTCCAGTTCGCCCGAAATATTGATGATGCCACCCGCATTGATCACATAATCGGGCGCGTAGATAATGCCGCGGTCAAGCAGCATCTCGCCATGCCGCGCCTCTTCATCCAGTACATTGTTGGCTCCCCCGGCGATAATGTCGCACGAGAAGTGATCGATGGTATCGTCGTTCACCACCCCTCCCAGGGCACAGGGACTGAAAATGTCGAGATCCAGCCCGTAGATATTGTCGGGATCCACCACCTGCGCGTCCACCTTGTCGGCCAGTTTCTTCGCTTTTTCCTGGTAGATATCGCTGATGATCAGCCTGGCGCCCTCCTCGTGCAGGTATTTCGCCAGGTGAGAAGCGACGTGACCCGCTCCCTGGATACCGACGGTCCGATTTTCCAGCGAATCACTTCCGTACGCCTTTTTGGCACACGCCTTCATCCCCATATACACGCCGTAGGCGGTTACCGGGGAGGGGTCGCCGCTGCCGCCCAGGGCCTTGGGAATACCGGTGACGAACTTGGTTTCCATATGCACCCACTCCATGTCCTGCACCTCGATCCCCACATCCTCGGCCGTCAGGTACCGCCCGCCGAGACTGTCTACATACCGCCCGAAAGCGCGGAACAGCTTTTCAGATTTGTCCTTGTGCGGATCACCGATAATCACCGCCTTGCCACCCCCGAGATTGAGTCCCGATATGGCGGCTTTGTAGGTCATGCCGCGGGAGAGCCGCAATACATCGCGCAGTGCTTCCTGCTCGCTGTTGTAGGGCCACATGCGAACACCGCCGAGGGCGGGTCCGAGCGTGGTATCATGAATCGCGATGATCGCTTTCAGTCCCGCTTCCGGTTCCGAGCAGATCACCACCTGCTCATGCTCGTACGATTCGAGCTGGCTGAATATGGGAAAATCCGTATCCGTGATTTTTGAAGCTTCCGGGGTAGCAGTTGTAGGACTCATGTAATGAAAATGTTAGGAATTAGCTGATTATGTTCACTGACCGTACTTTCGATTCAACTCACGATTGCCGGAATGGGAACCGGATGCTTACCTGGTACCCGACTGCTCCGGTAGTCCGAACTCTCTTATGGAATGCGTTTAATTTGAAACTGCAAGCAAAGTTAAGCAAAAATGGCCTTTTTTTATAGTCGTTTGCAGGCTTTTCATCTGTGCATAACCGGGACCGCCAACCGGCGGGGATTATTTTTTATTGAGAAAACAGGGGATGATTTTTTCCGGCGAAATTGTATTTTTATTCAGAAACAAACGTGGAACAATTGTGCGTTTTGTCCTGGCTGTCCGGTTTGACCGCCGGTAGACCTGTTATGGAAAAAGCAAAAAAACAAGGTGTATTATGCCATTTCGCTGGGTTTACAAAGAGCCTGAGGATGGAGAAACGGTATCCCGCCTGCAGGACGAGCTGGGTATACCGAAAAAAATTGCTTACCTGCTGTCACTCCGTGGAATAGACTCTTTTGACAAAGCTAAAAATTTTTTTCGGCCGGATCTCGATATGCTCCATGATCCTTTTTTGATGAAGGATATGGACGAGGCGAGCCGACGGCTGGCCGGGGCGATACGATCCGGGGAGAAAATACTGGTCTACGGAGACTACGACGTAGACGGCACCACCGCTACCTCCATACTATACATTTTTCTTAAGGATTTCGGTGTGGATGTGGAGTATTATATCCCCCACCGTTTTAAAGACGGGTATGGCATCAGCCCCGACGGTATTCAGTATGCGTTGCGGCGGGGCGCGAAGCTGATTGTGTCGGTGGATTGCGGCATTACCGCGATTAACGAAGCCAAAATGGCCGCCGAGCACGGGCTTGATCTGATTATCTGTGATCATCACAACGTGGGGGCCGAAATCCCGGTGGCGGTGGGCGTACTGGATCCCAAACGGCCCGACTGCGACTACCCGTTTGACGGTCTTTCCGGGGCCGGGGTGGGCTTCAAACTGATCCAGGGCACCATCAGCAAGCTCGGGCTGAATGACCGGATTGCCTACAAATTCCTGGACCTGGTGGCGATTTCGATCGCCTCAGACATCGTGCCGATCATCGACGAGAACCGGATCCTGATGCGCGAAGGGCTCCGAATTCTAAACAGCAGCCCGCGCGTGGGTATCAAGGCGCTGCTCGACCTGGTGAATATCGAGGTCGGCAGCATATCCACCTCCAATATCGTATTTTCCATCGGACCGCGTATCAATGCCGCCGGCCGGATGGGTGATGCCAGCAAAGCGGTAAAGCTGATGATCTCGGAAACCGAGTCGGAGGCGCGGGCCCGTGCCCACGAGCTGGAGTCGATCAACATTGAACGGCGCAATAAAGATAACCAGACGATGGAGGAGGCTGTCGACATGGTGAGCCGGCAATATAACCTGGAAAAAACCTCCTCGATGGTACTGCATGACCCGGACTGGCACCTCGGTGTGATCGGTATCGTGGCCTCCCGGCTGGTAGATACCTACTATCGTCCCGCCATCATGCTGAGTACCGTGGACGGTATGATCAAGGGGTCGGCCCGCAGTATCAAGGGATTTAATATTTATGACGCCCTGCAGCAGTGTGATGACCTGCTGGAACAGTTCGGGGGACATGAATACGCTGCCGGTCTGACCATCAAAGGGGAGAACCTGGAGGAGTTCCGGGAGCGGATCAACCAGATCGCCTCCGGCAACCTCAGTGATGACGACTTCCAGCCGGAGCTGAATATCGATTGCGACCTGGATCTGAATGAGATCGACATACGGTTCTGGAAACTACTCAGCCAGTTCAAGCCGTTTGGACCCGGAAATATGCGGCCGGTGTTTGTGAGCAGGGGTATACAGGTGGAGGGCGTACCCACGATTGTGGGGTCGGGCCACCTGAAGATGAAGGTTTCGCAAAACGGGTCGGGGGTGTTTGATGTCATCGGATTCAACATGCACGATTACCTGCCGGTGCTGCGCAACACCGAACCGGGCGGTCTCAACATTGCTTACTCGCTGGAAGAAAACTACTGGAACGGGCGGCGTACGCTGCAGATCAAGCTTCGGGATCTGCAGATCGCTGACGCATAAAAATTCGAGATCGTTCTTTTTATAAAAGGGAAAAGATTTTATATTTGGCAACTCTTGCTGAAGGGACTGTAGCTCAGTAGGTAGAGCACACGACTGAAAATCGTGGTGTCGGCGGTTCGATTCCGCCCGGTCCCACTTCTTGCTGCAAGTCTTTTAAAGGCCATTAAAACCCGCTCTCAGGCGTTTTAATGGCTTTTTTTTGTTTATTTTTCCACGCACAGCGAAGGAATAAAAAGGAACGGCCATTTCCTCTCTTTTCTCCCTTAAGGGGTACAATTTTAAACACCCAATATTATGGCATCACTAAAGAAAAGAGGTAAATACTACTATATCAGATTTTCTAAAACGTTAAATGGGAAAAGACATAGAGTCACAAAAAGTCTTGGGCTTAGATATAAAGACAAAGCTGAAGAAGCTTTAGAGCAATTAGAGGAGCTTGAGGAACGGGGAGAGATCGATCCCTACACGTAAATATTTTGAACCTCAGAAGGTCCTCGAAAATCTAAACAAGAAGAAGCAAGCAGTTCCGGTTCATACGGTCAGAGAGGCGGCCGACTATTTTTATGAGTTAAAAAGTCATTTATCTAATAAAACGGTTCAGAATGACCAGAAACGACGCGTCCACAAACAAGGGGCCTATGAACAAGCGGTGGAGCATTTTATTAACCTCAATGATATCGCGGACTTACCAATTCAGCAGGTAATGTTAACTCATTTTGAAAAGGTCATTTTTAAACCTGGCATTAAGAGTACAACACGGCATTTCTACTATCGGCAATTGCGGGTATTTTGGAATACCCTAAAAGACAGAGATATAGTTACGGAAGATTACTTCACCATTCTTAGGAAAAGCCTGCCGCCTAAAAAGTCCAGTGTAATTCCGAAAATGATATCGGATGAAGAATTGATGCAGGTATTTGAGGCCTTCGATAAAGAAGTAGAAAGGAAAAAGAAACTACCGGAGTATTGTCCCTACTTCGCCCAGCAGTGGTTTAAGCCGCTTATCTGCTGTTATTTTTATGGGGGATTACGTAGGAACGAGGCAGGATATGATCCTGAGTTGTCATATTCTGGTTTAAAAGGAGAAAATTTATACTATGATGAAGGAGAACTGGTCGCTATTTACCTGGGTATTACGAAGGGAAGGAAGAAGCGAATTATCCCGATGAAAACATTCTGGCGGGATCAAATGAAAGCCTACCTGGAGATAACGGGGCCAGTTAAACCAGACGAATATGTATTTATCTACCTGGGGGGCAGCAAGAAAGGCTGGCCCGTAACGGGAGACAGGGCATATCGTGAATTTAAGCGATATGTGAAAAAAGCGAATCTACCCAGTTCACGAACGTTGCATGGCATGCGGCATAAGCGCATAACACAGTGGATCGAGGATGGATTCAACACGTCTGAGGCTCAGTATATGGCTGGACATTCATCCAGTAATGTCACGAACCGGTATACCCATTTGAGGGCGAAAAACTTATTGCGGAAGCAACGGGAGATTGAGAAAAGAAAAAATGAAGACTAAATAAAGAGTTTTAATTTAGACGATTTATATATTTTTTAATCATTTATATAAAAGCAATGA
Source organism: Balneolaceae bacterium (assembly GCA_033722415.1). GTDB lineage: Bacteria > Bacteroidota > Rhodothermia > Balneolales > Balneolaceae > JAMQKA01. The sequence goes on from JAWVZC010000211.1 coordinate 6,531, forward strand.
TAAGATTGCTATTTATAATGAATATTTGGCAGAATAGGGGTAGTTATGGGTCGAATATTGAAAAATATTTTATGGCCTCCTGGAATTTATAGCAAGTTTGGTCGTGTACTTGGGGCCCTTTCTATTATAGCGTTGATTCAATATGGATACCAGTTTGGTATATCATTTACAATAGGGATTCTTCTGGAATATTATCACACCCTAATTGAAGCATCGTTAGGATGGGTCGATCCTTATATCCAATCCTTACTAGAATGGTTGAATTCTTTATTTGGTTTCAATCTTAAATTATTTGACCATTGGAAGCATTTTTTGTTTTGCTTGGCATTTATTTTTTTTGTTCTGCAAGTGTCAACTATACTTATGGGTATGTTTTAACTACATATTACTGTTATGCATGGGGCGCATTCATTGCACTAATAACTAGTCTACTTGCAGGATCGCACCCGATCTCGAATGCAGGCCAGAATACAAATTTATGGGTAACATCAATTCTTGTTAGTGGTGTTTTCACATTTGATCTATTTAAACAAATTTGGAATGCGACTTTTATTCGAGAAAAAACTGCTGAAAAATATGACCGTACACCATGGACTTGGTGGGAGTTTTTTGAACCAAATTTAAATCTGGTTTTATTCCAGTTCATTGCAAGCCTTATCTTGATATGAGTTATTATTCTAATCCCTTGGGCCAAAAAATTTGAGAAGCCCCAGTCTCTTTGCTATTGCTGTATTAATAATTTTTTTGGCATTTTACAGGATAATAATAGCGCTGTGTATAATAATTTCTGTAAAAGTAGAAAAAAAGAAAGGCCATGGCTAGGTTTTGATTGAACGCTTAAAATATAACCAAACCATCATTGCCATGACCTCTAAGAAAAAGGATACGAAGACTGGAGAAGAATTTCAGCTGGAAGATCTGCTACAGACTGACA